>JAYVRQ010000021.1:0-2710 GCA_043776145.1 Chthoniobacteraceae bacterium | reverse complement strand
AAGTTTCAGCCGCAGCGTGCTGCGGCTGCTCCGTGCTCCCTGGATTTTCGGTGGTGCGATCATAGGCCGAGCCCGTCGGCGAAATGGTTGTATTCCGGCGCTTCCTCCGCGTGATGCGCCGCGAACGTCTCCTTGTTCCAGACCTCGAAAAGATCGCCGCAGCCGAGGATGCGCACCGAGCCTTTCAAGCCGAGCCGCGCGCAGTATTCCTTGGGAATCGCCACGCGGCCCTGCTTGTCGGTGGTCACCGCAGTGGAGTTGGAAAAAAAGTTGCGCATGAACAGGCGGTGCTTCTTCGCGTCCATGCCCGGCTGCGCGCGCGCCTCCTCGCCAAATTTCACGAAGCGATCGGGCCGCATCACGCGCAGGCACGCGCCCTTGCTGTCCGGCACGAGGTGCAGCGTCTCGCTCTCGACCCCGGCCATGCGCCAGTCGCGCGGCACGGTCAGACGGAATTTATCGTCCAGAGCGTAGTCGCTCTGTCCTGAAAAAAGCGCGTCAGTGGACAGGGTGGATGACATGGTGTTTTGGGAGCAATTGCCGCATTTCCCCCGAATTCCCCCCTTTTCAACATTTTTTCCCCCAAGTGTCAAATGAGTTTGGCGAAAAAAGTCGGATTTTTTTGCCGGAATTTCTCTCCGGTCCCGAATCCCCCCACGCTGGAAATCTACACGCCGCTCACGTTGAAAGCGTTATCACCATTTGTGGCACAGCGCGAGATGGATTTCCGGGAAGCGGAAGGCGGCTTGCCCACAAAGACACATCTTTCCCAGAGATCGCCCATTCACCTGCCGCCTCTTGTCCCCTGCGCTGCCGCCTCGGTCCTCAACTTGGGAACGACAGAAGAATACCCGTCATTGATTGGTATTCTTGACCGGCTGCCACGATGCCCTTCCGGGGAATGGTTCGGCGTCGATATCGGAAAGACGTTTCTGGTTGCCGCCATCGGCGTTCATCACCCAGATTTCGTTTCTTCCGCTCCGGCCCGTGCTGAACAGGATCTTCTGGCCGTCGGGAGACCACGAGGGGTCGTCGCTGTTTCGGTGGCTCGGGTCGTCCGTCAGTTGCCTGCTTCCAGTGCCGTCCGCGCGGATGACCCAGATCTGACCATAGCGGTTCTCGATTCCCGACCAGAAAGCGATCCGATCGTCCACGGGCGACCATGATGGCGCGTTCGCATCGTAGGCCGTCTCCAAAATGGTCTTCGAGCCATCCGGCCCGATGCGGACATTCTCCCGTTTTTCCGTAGTAAGAAGCCGCTCCACGCTCCCGTCCGAGTTCACGATTCCGATTTGTGGCTGAGGGTCTTCGCGATGGCCGGGATTTTGGATCAGGATGAACGCCATCCGTTTTCCATCGTGCGACCAGGAAGGCCGGGCCTTGTAAGTGCCGCCATGCGTGACCTGACTCTTTTCGCTCCCGTCGGCGTTCATCACCCATATCTGCCCGTCAGGGGACGAGAAGGCGATCTTCCTGCCGTCCGGCGACCAGTCCGGGGCCATTCCCTCCGCCAGCATCTTTTGCTCGGAGCCGTCGGCCTCCATCACCGCCGCCCAGGCGTGGTTGTTGCGGATCGACATGAAGGCGATCCGCCTGCCGTCGCGCGACCATGTCGGGACACCGCTTTGGCCTTCCGAGGTCAGTTGCTTTCTACCGGTCCCGTTGGGATGGATCGTGAATACTTGGAGACGGCCGACGGTGTCCTTGAGGGTCAGTGCGATCAGACCTTCCCCGGTCAGCCCCTTCGCCGGCGAAGCCGCGGCATCGGGCGCATCCTCGCCGAGGATTGGCATTCCGGTGGCGATGATCGCGACGCAGAAAGATAGAATGCTTTTCATCAGTCTTGTCGGTTCTGGAACCTAGAGCAGTTTGCCGCAGCTATCGTTAGATCTCTTTGTCATCGACTCTTGTGGGACGAAAGGGTTGCGGGATAGATTTTTCCGGCTCGTTCTTAGCGTTCTTCAGGTATGCAGCTAAGTTTGTTTTCAACTTCTCGCCCCAAAAAGGGTCGTGAATGTCGTAGATGATCACGCGTAGATGCCGAAGGTCGAAAGGAACGTCGTCTAGGTTACCTGACGTAAATACCACAGGTTTATGATCAGCGTGCGCCAAACCGAGTTCATAAAACACGTTTGCGTTCTTTCCAGTCAAGTCAGCGAGCAATATCTTGGCTTTCCGAATCTGTTCCCAAATTTGCTCTATCACAGTCCCCGTGGAAAAAAGCTCGTCGGCTCGGAGCGGCTCCATCCCCGCGTCCTTGATCGCGGGAGCAAATAGCTCCTTGTAATAAGTGTCAAACCAATGACCGAAGGGCATCATTACGAAGCAAGTGTCAAGAAACGTGCGGCCTTTTGCAGTGTCTTCTACCATGATGGACTTCGATGGAATCAAAGTTCCGTTGGTCGGCGGTTTTGCTTCATCGGTCGGTTCATCCGGGTCACCCGCTCTGAATGCTTTTAAGAAATCGAGGTTCCGGGTGAAAACCTCGATGAAAGTTTTGACTCGTTCGCGGGTTATCCCGAATTCGCGAAACAAGGTGTTCTCGAAGAACTCGTCTTCAGGCAGCTTTTTTCCTTTATAGAAGTCTTCAACCTTCTTAAACTCTTCTACTTTTCGGAAGGCACTTAGCAACGCCGCCTGCCGTTGCTGAGGAGAGCCAGGTGCTACAACATCCTGTCCAATCTGCTCGAGCCTGACGACGGCAGTCGCA
>JAYVRQ010000020.1:0-2711 GCA_043776145.1 Chthoniobacteraceae bacterium | reverse complement strand
CGAGCAGCACCCCGCTCGATGCCGCGCAGAGCCAGGGCCAGACGGCATTCAATCTGAAATCTGAAATCGCCAATCTGAAATCCCGTCACTCCCGCCGCACGCGCTTGCTTTTCGGCTTTCCCTGCTGCGGGTCGAGCGCCTCGCGCAGATCCTTCGAGTAGCCGGAGTTCACGCGGAAGTTCATCTTCTTCATCTCCTCGAGCGCGTGGAAGGAGCTGTTGTCTGCGGACACGTAGCCGAGCATCACCAGCCCTTTGAGGGTGTCGATGACTTCGGCGGCTTCCATCGGCGAGACGCGGCCGAGCAACGCTTCGCCATCGACTTCGCTGCCGCCGAGGCCGAGCGCCTTGAGCACTGTGATTTCTCCGCCGTCGAGGCTGATGTCCATATCGTGGTGTTATTTTTCGAGTCGTTGCGCCGCGTCTTTCTGCGCCCAATCCCACACGGCGTCGATGGATGATTTCACCGCCGTCTTGATCTCCATAAGTTCCGTTTTGAAAAAGCGCGCGCCGGGCGATGGGAGGCGCTTTGCGAAAAGGTAAAATTTGATCTTTGGCTCCGTGCCGCTCGGGCGCACGGCAATGCGGCGTCCGTCGGCGAGGTCGATCATCAGCATTTTCTCCTTTGGAATTTCGTCGCCCTCGCTGTCGATGAACGTTTCGGCGGCGAAGTTGCGCGTGCCCGTGACGGCGACGCCGAGAATTTCCTTCGGCGGATGCTCCGCGTAAGAAGCGGCGAGCGCCTCGATTTGCGCCGCGCCTTCCGCGCCCTCGAAGGTGAGCGTCCCATTTTTTTCAAAATAGAATCCGTACTCCGCGTAGATTTCGTCGAGCAAACCGGGCAGCGTGAGACCGCGCGATTTCGCGTACGCGGCGACTTCGGCGAAGACGACCGCGGAGCCATTCCCATCCTTGTCGCGCACGAAATCCGCCGCGCTGTAGCCGTAACTTTCCTCGCCGCCGCAGACGTAATAACTCGAAAGCTCCAGCCGCAATTCGCGCGACCGGCTTTCGGGCTGCAGCCGGTAGCCGGTTTGAAATGCCTCGGGCAGTCCGCGCTCGTACTTGCCGAGTTTTTCGCCGATGTATTTGAACCCCGTGAGCGTCTCGACGCAGCGCAGGCCGTTCTTCTCGGCGATCGCGCGTTGCAGATCGGTCGTGACGAAAGTTTTCACGATCACGCAATGGCTCGCATTTTTCGGTGTGATGACGCCCTGCCGGATGAGCGTGCTCACGCGGTACCACGCCATCAGCGAACCGATTTGATTGCCGGTCAGCAGTTCGAGTTCGCCCGCGTCGTTGCGCACCGCGACGCCCATGCGGTCGCAGTCGGGATCGGTCGCGATGACGAGATCGGCGTTCTCTTTTTTCGCGAGCGCGATGCCGAGCGCGAGCGCCTCGGCGTTTTCGGGGTTCGGCGATTTCACGGTCGGGAAACGTCCGTCCTGAATTTCCTGCTCCGGCACCGCGACATATTGGAATCCCAGCCGGTCGAGCATCGGCTTCGTGATGATGCCGCCGACGCCGTGGATCGACGTGAAGACAATCTTCAAATCGCGCGCTTTCGCGACGAGCGCGGGATCGAGCACGAGCGTTTCGAGACGAGCCATGTAGGCGTCGTCCGCCTCTTTCCCGAGCACGATCAGTCGCCCACGCGACTCAGGCGCGAGCGGCGGATATGTGTCGGACTCGACCGCGTTCACGCACGCGATGATCCCGCCCGCGTGCGGCTCGACGATTTGCGCGCCGTCGCGGAAATAGACCTTGTAGCCGTTGTCATGCGGCGGGTTGTGGCTCGCGGTGATGACGATCCCCGCGGTCGCGTTTTTCCAGCGCACGGTGAAGGACAACTGCGGCGTCGAGCGCGGCCCGTCGAAGACAAAAACATCGCACCCGTTTTCCACCGCGACGCGCGCCGCGAATTCCGTGAAGTCGCGCGAAAAATGCCGCGTGTCGTGGGCGATGGCGATGCTCGGGCGTCCGGGGATTTGGTTCTTTTCAAACCACGTTTTCAAATACGCGGCGAGCCCCTGCGTGGCGCGGCTGATGTTGTGAAAATTCATCGCGTTCGTGCCGACACACGGATGCTGCGGGCGGTCGAGCGGCTGCGGCTCCCCGCGCTCTGCCGCGGTGATGATTTTGCCGATCGAACGCCCGCGCAGCCCGCCGGTGCCGAACGCGATCGTCTTAAAAAAACGGTCGTTGAGTTCCGCCCATTCCCCGCGCTCGACGAGTTCGGTGATGCTTTGCAAAACGACCGGCGAATCGCTGCGGTCTAGCATCGTCAAAATATTGTGCGTGCTGGCGGCGGAGAGCGCGCCGTCTTGGGCGGCGGTCTGGATGCGCGTGCGAAGATCGCTCATAAGCTGCAGAGTTTTTGGCAATGCGGTGCGGCAAAGCAAGCAGGCTTTGCAATCGCGCAGCCCCATCAACTGGTCTTGCCCCGGTTTGGAGCCATGCTCGTTCTACTCAGCCCACGAGCCGCCGTTTGATCTGCGTGAGCGATTCCTTGAACGCGCGGTACGTCGCCACGTCATCGAGCCGCGCGCACAATTGGGCGACTTTTTGCAGCCCGAGTTCGACCTGGTTTTCCAACTCGGCGATGCGCTCGCCGGTCCGCTCGATTTGAAAACGCGCGGGCTCCGCCGCGATGGCGTCCGCGTATTCCGGCGCGATCGGCAGCAGTTCGTAAATCTCGGGAAACGGAATCCG
>JAYVRQ010000019.1:0-9027 GCA_043776145.1 Chthoniobacteraceae bacterium | reverse complement strand
GTGCCGCGCATCGTGAGCACCGGGCGGCTCATCGAGTTCAAGGGCTTTCACCATCTCATCGCGGCGAGCGCGAAGCTGCGCGACCGCGGCGTGCCGTTCCAGTGCGACATCGTTGGCGAAGGCCCGTGGCGTCCGCAACTCCAGGCGCAGATCGACAAATTGAAGCTCCGCAAATTCGTGCGCCTGGTGGGCGCGCTGCCGCAGGAGGAAGTCTTCCGCGCGCTGCGCGAGTGCGATGTTTTCGCGCTGGCGTGCATCGTCGATCGCAATGGCGCGAGCGATGTTTTCCCGACCGTCATTCTCGAATCCATGGCGTCGGCAAAACCCGTCGTCTCGACGCGCATCGCGGGCGTGCCGGAGCAGATCGTGGATGGGGAAACGGGCTTCATTTGCGAGCCGGGCGACGAAACGGGGCTCGCGGACGCGCTCGAAAAAGTCCTGCGTTCGCCGGAGTTGCGCCGGCAGTTTGGTGAAGCCGGACGCCGCCGGCTGGAGACGGAATTTTCCGTGGAAAAGACGGTGCTGGAGATCAGGGCGGCCTTCGAAAAAATCGTGAAACCAAGCCAGGCTCCGGCGCGGCCACCGGCGGGGCTCGGTGTGCTCGTCCATAAATGGCCCGGCGATAAACATCACGAGGCCGACCTGCTCCAGCTTTGTCGCTTCCACCCGGACCTGCGCATTTACGCGGTTCACGCCTCCTTTCTAAACATCCAGGAAACCTGGCGCGAAGTCGTGCCGCGCATCGACTTTCTGCCCGACGGAATGGTGCTCGAAGGCGAGTGGCGGCAGAAGGCCGACTTCGCGCATCGCATGGAAACGGCGCGCATCGAGTTCACGCCCGACCTGTCCTCCGAGTGGTTTCTCCAGCAGGCGCGCTACGCGATGTACATGCGCGACTGGATCGAGCGCGACGGCATCAAGCACCTCCACGCGATGTCCACCGCCGAGCTGGTCTGGGGCTGGATGCTGCACCGTCTGACGGGCGTGACGCTCAGTGTCACCGTCGAAGACAAGGTTCGGATTTTGCCGAAATCCGCGATGCTGCAACTCATCGGTTCGTGCAACGGCGTGCGTTTCGAGAAGGCCAAGCAAATCTCCGACGCGGCCAGCGCGCACCCGGACACCGATGCGTTCTACCTGCTCATCCATCGCGCGTCGCGACCGCTCGAAAAAGAGTGGCTCGCCTTCCTCGCGAAAGCCTCCGGCCTCCCGCCCGCGCCCGCAAAATCATGAAAGCCATCATCCTCGCCGGCGGCGCTGGCACGCGCCTCTACCCGCTCACCCGCATCGCCTGCAAGCAACTGCTGCCGGTCTATGACAAGCCGATGATCTACTACCCGCTCGCCACGCTCATGCTCGGCGGGATTCGCGAGGTGCTCATCATTTCCACGCCCAAGGATCTGCCGATGTTCCGCGATCTGCTCGGCGACGGCGCGCGGCTCGGGATGAAGTTCGCGTACGAGGAGCAGCCGAAGCCCGCCGGCATCGCGCAGGCTTTTATTGTCGGCGAAAAATTCATCGGCGATTCGCCCGTGTGCCTCATCCTCGGCGACAACATTTTCTACGGGAAACTCGACTTCTTCCGCGACGCGCTGCGCATGGGGAAAGGCGCGTGCGTCTTCGGCTACCAAGTGCGCGATCCCGAGCGGTACGGCGTGGTCGAATTCGACACGACCGGCAAAGTGCTGAGCCTCGAAGAAAAGCCCGCGAAACCGAAAAGCCCGTACGCGGTGCCCGGCCTCTACGTCTATGACAACGAGGTCGTCGAGATCAGCCGCAACTTGAAACCGAGCGGACGCGGCGAGTTTGAAATCACCGACGTGAACCTGGAATACCTGCGGCGCGGCCAACTTCATGTGAAGGTGCTCGGGCGTGGCATGGCGTGGCTCGACACTGGCACGCAGGGCAGCCTGCTCGACGCGAGCAACTACATCGCCGCCATCGAAAACCGGCAGGGTCTCAAGGTCGCGTGCCTCGAAGAGATCGCGTTCAACCAGGGCTTCATCGACCGCGCCGGCCTTCAGGCCAACATCGACGCCCTGCCGAAAAGCGACTACCGCGCCTACCTCGAACTCGTCGCCAGCGAAGGCCAGACGCCCGCCGGTTCCGCCTGACGTGGACGAGGCCTTCATCAAAGCCCTGCTCGAAAAATTCGCGCGTTTTCGCGCGTGGCTGCGCGACGAAAAAACCGCGCTCCGCTTTTTCACGCTGCTCCTGCTCGGCCTCGCGCTGCTCTACTACGGCAGCTACTACCGGCACGATCTGCGGTTCCGCGACGAAGGCGGCACTGTGGCGCTCGGAGCGCAGCGGCTGTTGAACGGCGAGCGCCCGATCGTCGATGTCACGCTGAATTACAACGTGCTCTGGTTCTATCCCGTCGTCGCGTTGTTCAAAATGTGCGGCGTGAATTTCGTGCTCATGCGCGCGTACTTCCTCGCGCTCTCCTCCGTCGCCGCACTGCTCGCGTTTTTCGCCGTGAATCGCGCGGGCCGCCAGCCGTGGATCGCGTTCTTCGTCGCGCTCCTCTGCCTGCTCGTGCCGGGGATGATTTTCAAGAACTACATCCCGCTCCTCGTCATCGCGAACAGCTACCTGCTCATGCGCGCCGCGCTCACCGCACCGGGCTCAGGTCGCAGCTACGCAAATGTGATCGCGGGCGGCTTGCTCGCCGGCCTCACGTTCCTGATCCGCATCGACCTCGGCATCTTTTTCACCGCGCTCTGGCTCGGCCTGCATTTGCTGCGCGTGCTCGATCGCGGCGTCCCGGTTTTGAAAAAGATCGCCGCAATGTTTGCGGGGATCGCTCTCACGCTTGGGCTCGCGTGGCTCGTGCATCAGCCCGTGCTCGCCGATGCGCGCGCGCGCGGATTCGACCAGCCTTTCACCGCGCAATACCTCGGCTGGACGCGCATGATCGAAAATGGCCTGCGCGAAAAAATCGGCCTCGCGCCGCTGAAGTATGGCGCGAAGGAAACCCGCCCCGACAAGACCGCGGACACGCCCATCTTCTGGAATCGCGACATCCTCCGGCGCAATGCGTGGAAGGATTTCGTGAACGCGGAAAGCTGGGAAACGCGCGCGATGGTTCCGCTCACCTACCTGCCGATTTTCACGATCGCCGCCTTGCTCGGGTGGATGCTCGCCCGGCTTTTGCGAGGCCTGCGCTCGCGCGAACCCGAAGCGTGGCGCGAGCCGCTCGCCGCGCTCGTCCTGCTTGGCGGAACGCTCACCGCGTTTCCCCAATTCTTTTTCTTCCGCCCCGACGCGCCGCATCTCTCCGAGTTCTCGCCGGGGTACTGGGTCGGCGTCACCGGCGCGGCGCTGCTGCTCGGCGCGTTCCAAGGTTCATGGAAAAATACGGAATGGCCCGCGCGGATTTTCATCGTCGTGCTCATCGCGCACGCCGCGCTCTACCTCGCGCGCATGATGCCGGATCGCTGGACCGGCACCATCGCCGCGCGCCAGTACCGCGACGCACGCTTCACCGCTGCGAACGGCGTGGACGTTTATGTTTACCCAAACGAACTCCCGGTGCTGCAAGCTCTCTGCAAACTCGTCGAGGAGCACTCGAAGCCCGACGAATACCTCGTCGCGTATCCGTATCATCCGACGATCAACGTGATGACGAACCGCCGCACCTACGAGAAGAACGTCTATATCGACAACGCCGAGCGCAACCGCACCTGGGACCAGCAGGCGATCAAGCGGTTCGAGAAATTCCAGCCCGCCGTGATCGTGCTCAGCGATTGGGCGGTGAACGGGCACGACGGCTCGCGCTTTAGCGTCTGGGCCGCGCCGACGAAGGCGTGGATTCAGGCGCACTATCAATCGCGCGGCACGTTCAAGACGGATGTGGACGAGTTCGAGGTCTATACGCGCGACCCATAACGCCGAAGGCTCTGGGACTGCTGTGAATCCTTCACAGCTCTCGGGATGACGCGCTCCTTCAAAAGCTGCGAAGGAATCGCAGCAGTCCCAGAGCCTTCGGCTTCAGCGTCGAAAAAGAAATTCCTTCGAGTTGAAAAGTGCCCACATCAGGTCTTCGGCGGCGGCGCGTTTGTCCGCTGCGTTCTGGAAATGCTTCACCCCGCCCGCGAGTTCGGCGGCGCTCGGGGCGCGCGAGAGCGCGGTCCAAAACATTTCACAGACGACATCGCCCGCAGGCTTCCCGGACTCGATCCAGCCCTTGAGACGGTTGCTCGATTGCGTCAGCAAATCCTGAATCACCGGCCCGCTGATGAGTTGAAAAGCCTGCCCGACCGTCGGCTCATTCGTGCGCTCGCACTCGCTCGCGATCAAGCGTGGAGGCTTGCCGAAGACCAGTTCGAAGCGGTCGATGTCGCTCTTGATCGGATGATAATGTTTGCGCCCCTCCGGCACCTGCGCGAGCCGCGTGGCCGTCGGATAATCCTCGATGTCCAGCACCGAGCCGAGCGCCTTGTTGATGCTATCGACGAGCTGCTCCGCATCCAGCCGCCGCACGATGCCGCGCGCGTGATTCGTCTCATCCGTCCCATTCGTCCCATCCGGCTCGCTCGCAGTTTGGTAAGTGCGCGACTGCATGATCGTGCGAATGAGCCGCCGCAAATCGTAACCGTGCCCCGCGAAATCCGCCGCCAGCGCATCGAGCAACTCGGGATGCGACGGCGGATTGCTCGCGCGAAAATCATCCACCGGATCGACGAGGCCGCGTCCCATCAGATGAAACCACACGCGGTTCACCTGCATCCGCGCAAACATCGGCGAATGCGGCAGCCACTCCGCGAGCGCGAGTAATTCATCATCGCCCTGCGGCGCACCGCCGCCGAGAAAACGCGGCGTCGCCGCTTCGCCCGTGCGGGCATTTTTCACCGACCCGCTGGCTTTCAGCAGCACGATCTGGTCGCCCTTGAATTCGCGCGTGTCGTTCGTGTCCTTCCGCTTGTTCTCCACGATCTTGTAATCGAGCCGCGCGAACAGCCCCGCCCAGTTGTAGTAATCGTCCTGCGTCCACCGCTCGAACGGATGATTGTGGCACTGCGCGCAGTTGAGCTGCGTGCCGAGGAAAACGCGCGCGGTGCTCTCGGCGCGCGTCACCGGATCGCGATTCGCGCGCCACCAGTTCGCCGCCGGATTTTCGTAAGTCGAGCCGCGCGCCGCGATCAACTCGCGCGCAAACTGATCGAGCGGTTTGTTCCCCGCGATGCTTTCGCGAATCCAGCCGTGGAAAACTTTCATCCCCGTCGGGTCGAGCTGCCGTTCCTCGATTTTCAAAAGGTCCGCCCATTTCAGCGTCCAGAAATCCGCGAACTCCGCGCGCGCGAACAGCCGCTCGATCAAGGCTGCGCGCTTGTCCGGCGCGGTATCGGCGGTGAAAGCGCGCGCGGTTTCCGCCGTCGGCACGACGCCCAGCAAATCGAGATACGCGCGCCGCAAAAACACCGAGTCATCGCACAGCGCGGACGGATTCATCCGCAGCGTGCGCAGCTTTTTGAAAACGTGTTCGTCGATGAAATTGTTCGCCACCGGCTCGCTCCACACGAAATCCGGCCGCGCTGGCACGAACGCCAGCCGCACCGCTTCCTGCCGGTCGAGATAGCGCACGAGCACCGTCGATTCCCCCGCTTTCTCGCGCGCCACCATTCCTTCTGCGGAAACTTTCACCGTCAAGTTGTTCGGCTCGAAGACCGCCATCCGCGTCACATCGCGCCTCGACCCATCGGCGAAAACCGCCGTCGCCTGCAACTGCACGCCCGCCTCCGGCTCCACGAGCACGCGCTCGCCCGGCGTCACCTCCAGCTTCGTGAGCCGCGCCGCGTGCGAGTCCGGCGCACCCGCGCGCAGCCACGCCGCGAAGGCCGCGTATTCCGGCGAATCCGGCGCGAACCGCCGCCCGCCTTCATGCGCGATGGACGCCGTCGCCTTCAACAGCAGCAGACTTTTTTCCGGCTCAATGAGATTGATCCGCCGTCCGCCCTGATCGCGCGTCATCGCCGCCCAATCGAGATCCGCATCCTGCCCGCGCAGCGACAGCTTGAAGCCGCCCTTGCCATTCCCATTCCCATGACACCCGCCGAGATTGCACCCCGCCTTTGACAGCACCGCCATCACTTCCCGGCGAAACGCCACCTCCTCCCCGCGCGCCCCGACGCCACCGAGAACGGCGGCGAAAAGCAGCGTGCGAATTTTATGCGGAGAAAAAAACACGGGATGGAAACTCACGTCAGAAGACTCCGCCCGCGCGCGAACGCTAGCCGGAATTACCGTCGTGAGTTTTCGAGACTGGCTGTCAGCGGATTTTTTTCGGCGGCGTCCACGCGGCGGGCTTCGCGTTCGCGACTTTCAGCGGAAAGGTATCGGCGTGCGCGGCCATTTCTTTTTCGAGCAGCGCCATCATCTCGGCGACCTTCGCGGCGTGTTTGGGTTTGGCGGCTAGATTGGTGAGTTCGTGCGGGTCGGCTGGCAGATCGAAAAGCTGCGTCTGATCCACGAGCGGGTAGCGGATCAGCTTCCACCGCTGATCGCGCACGGCGCGCTGGCAATTGCGATACGCGGTGTAGCACACGTCGCGCACTTTGGTTTCCCGGCCCGCGATGATCGGCGCGAGACTTTTGCCTTCGACGCCCCCGGGCAGCGTCGCGCCGCCGAACTCCGCGAACGTCGGAAACAAATCCATGAGATAAACGAACGCCTCGCTCTGCCCCTTCGGAATGCCCGGCCCGGCGAGGACACACGGCACGTGCATTCCGCCGAACTCGTAGAGATTTTGTTTTCCGAAAAGTCCGTGCTCGCCAACGGACAGGCCGTTGTCGCCGGTGAAAACGATGATCGTATTTTCCCACTGCCCGCTCTTTTTCAACTCGGCGAAAATCCGCCCGACGTGATGATCGAGCCCGGTGATGCACGCATAATAATCGGCGAGTTGCCGCCGCGTGTCCTCCGGCGTGCGCGGCCACGGTGCGAGCGCCTCGTCGCGCACGGTCATCTCGCCGTTGTCGAAGGGATGCAGCGGTAGAAACGCGGGCGAGAGCGGGATTTTCGCCGCGTCATACCTGCCATGAAATTCCGGCGCGGCGACGCGCGGGTCGTGCGGCACGGGCGGCGCGAGGTAAATGTAGAACGGCTTTTCCGTCTTGCGCTCCGCGAGAAATTTGATCGCCGCATCCGCATGACGCTCGCTGCTCCCCCGCCGCTCGGCGGGCGTCGCGTCGGCCATGCTGAGATTGATGTCGAACGCTTTCAGCCCGGTCGTGAATTCGTTGCCCGGCTTGCCGCAGTGCCACGTCTCGTAGCCCGCGCGGCTCATCACTTTCGGCAGCGTTTTTTCGGGATCGCTCTTCGTGTCGCCGGGCTTCGGGCAGCGCAGCCACGACTGGCCCGTGAGCAGCATCGTGCGGCTCGGTTGACACACCGCGCCGATCATCGAGCCCATCGTGTAGCAGTGCGTGAAGGTGAAGCCGCGCGCGACGAGCGTGTCGAGATTCGGCGTCTTCACGACGGGGTTTCCCAAAGCGCCGAGTCCGTCCGCGCGATGATCGTCGGCGTGAATGTGGAGAATGTTCGGACGCTTCGGCGGCGCATCGGCGGCGTGGAGCGCAGCCAGCGGTGCTGGCCACAAGGCGGCCAGGGTGAGCAGGAAATGTTTCATGTTTTCAATTCAACTCGTTCGTGGGGTCTTCCATTGTCGGGACAATCAGGCAGCCTCCCCGCTTCTTTCCATGAAAATCACCCGCATCCTCGCGTATCGCGTCGAACTCCCGCTCGTTGAAACCACCTACAAATGGAGCGGCGGAAAATCCGTCACCGTCTTCGACAGCACGATCGTGCGTGTGGAGACGGATGCGGGCATCGTCGGCCACGGCGAGGTGTGTCCGCTCGGGCCGTTTTATCTTCCCGCGTATGCGGAGGGTGTGCGCGCGGGGCTGCGCGAACTCGGGCCGCACTTGCTCGGCGAAGACCCGCGCCAGCTCGCGAAGCTGAATCGCAAAATGGACGCGGCGCTCAAGGGCCATCCGTACGTGAAGAGCGGCGTGGACATCGCGTGCTGGGACATTCTCGGGCAGGCGACGGGGATGCCCGTGTGCGAACTGCTCGGCGGGCGTTACGGCGAGGACGTGCCACTTTACCGCGCCATCTCGCAGGAGTCGCCGGAGGAGATGGCGGCGAAGGTCGCGGGCTATCGCACGGAAGGCTACCGGCGCTTTCAGCTCAAAGTCGGCGGCGATCCCGACACGGACATCGCGCGCATTTTCGCCGTCGCGGAAAAGCTCCAGCCCGGCGACCGGCTCGTGGCCGACGCGAACACCGGCTGGGTGCAGCACGATGCCGTGCGCGTGGCGAAGGCCGTGCGCGACGTGGACGTGTATCTCGAGCAGCCGTGCCTCACGTATGAAGAGTGCCTCGCGGTGAGAAGGCAGACGCCGCATCCCTTCGTGCTCGATGAAAACATCGACGACCTCGCCATGCTCCTCCGCGCGAAAGGCGACCTCGCGATGGACGTGGTGAATTTGAAAATCAGCAAGCTCGGCGGGCTGACGAAAATCCGCCAAGCCCGCGATCTCTGCGTCTCGATGGGTATCGCGATGACGCTGGAAGATTCGTGGGGCGGCGACATCGCGACCGCCGCCATCGCGCATCTCGCGCAGAGCACGCCGACGGAATTTCTTTTCACCACGACGGACTTCAACAGCTACGTCACCGTCTCCACCGCCGACGGCGCGCCGCAGCGCAAACAAGGCCGCATGGCCGCGAGCAAAGCACCCGGCCTCGGCATCACGCCGAAGATGGACGTGCTCGGCGTGCCCGTGGTGGAAGTCAGCGATTGAGGCTCCCAAGCGCGTTCCCAAACAGAACGAGAACGCTCCTGCTTTGTGCAGTCCATTGCCACGGCACGGCTCACTTGCGCACGGGACCGATGGTGCCGCCGGGGATGAATTGCGAGGGCGTGAGCGTCTGGCGGAGGTCGGGTTTGCCGCGGCTGATGTTGGCGACCCAGTTCACGATGCGGCGGACGAGCGGGCCGCTGTCCCATTTGATGCACGAGACGGG
>JAYVRQ010000018.1:0-9050 GCA_043776145.1 Chthoniobacteraceae bacterium | reverse complement strand
GTTTTCTGTTCGAGCACCGCGCCCCGGATTTTAGGCAGCAAAAGATACTGCGTCGTGGCGAAGGAAATCGCCGGCATGAGGACACACACGGCGATGATCGGCACGAACGGGCTGGGTGCCTTCGCGGGTGCCGCCGCCGCGGCTGCCGCGGGATCGGCGGGCTTTTCGGGTGCGGGTGCTTTGTCGGACATAAGTTAGATAGGGTAGTTAGCGTTTCAGGTTGATCACTTCCTCCAGCATGGAGTCCGCAACGGTGATAACGCGCGAACCCGCCTGGAAACTGCGCTGCGTCACGATCATGTCCGCGAACTCCTGGCCGAGATCGACGTTGGAAAGCTCCAGCGTTCCCACCTCGATCCGGCCGAGTCCGTTGGTGCCGGGAACATTGTTCGTCGCACTAAGACCCGCGCCTCCCAATGGCCCCGCCGATCCGATGCCACTGAAGAGATTCTTGCCTTCCCTCGTCAGTGCATTCGGATCGCTGAAATTCTGCATCAGCACACGCCCTCGTACGAAGGTGTCACCATTCGAGAGCGCGACCACCACATCGCCCTGCGGCCCCACGGTGAACGATTGCATCGTCGGCTTCTTGGCATCGACTTGCGGATCGGTGAATGCGCCGCCGGTGCTGTTGGTGATCCCGCTGCCTACGCTGACGGCAAAGGTGATGCGAATATCGCCCAGCGATGAGGGCGCGATTTCCGTCTTGGTAAAGGTAAGGGCACCGCCCGCTGCCGTCGCATCGAACGTGGCGTCGCCGTCGGAAAGACCCTGCACGCGGAAGCCATCGCTGGTGACGAGGTAGCCCTGATCGTCGAGCCGGAAATCACCGGAGCGCGTCACATAGTCCACGTTATTGAGTGAGTCCCGCACGCGGAAAAAGCCCGCGCCGGAAATGCCGAGGTCCGTGTTGGAACCGGTGGTAGTGAGCGTGCCTTGCGCAAAGCTGGAAGTAACGGCGGCGAGCCGCACGCCGTTGCCGAGCTGCACCGAATCGCGATTCGATCCAAGGCCGGAAGACGGGGACGGAGCCGCCTGCTGGAGCAGGTTGCTAAAGCTGTCCTGAAACTCCGATCGGGAACCCTTGAACCCTGTCGTGTTCACGTTCGCGATGTTGTTGGAAGTAACTTGAATGGCGCGTGAGAACGTGGTGAGCGCGCTGACACCGCTGTTAAGTGTGCCTACGAGTGACATGTATTATTTTGTTGCTGGTTACGGATGTTTTCCGGCGAGAGTCTCGGGCCGGGTTCCGAGCATGGGCTAAAGTGTTAGAGAGTGGCTGTAGCGGGCTTGGCGGTGACGCTGACGACATTCGCCGGGGCGTAGGCGGTGCCTCCGATCATCAGTCGAGGTTCGCCATTCGTGACGCTGATGGCGGTCACTTCCCCCGAGGTGATGCCATTGTCGCTGCTGATGCTGACGATCTTGCCGAGGTAGTTTTGCGCCGAGTCGATGCGCTGTCCCGCGCTGAAGCTCTTAAACTCCGATGCCAGATTCCGCATTTGTTCGAGCGAGGTGAAGCTGGCCATCTGCGAAATAAACTGGGTGTCTTCCATCGGTTTCATCGGATCCTGTGAGGTAAGCTGGACGGTGAGGAGTTTTAGGAAGTCATTCACATCGAGCACCTGCTTGCCCGTCGCGCGCGTGGCGGCGGCTGGGTCGAGAAAGTTCGTGGCTCCGGCGGAGGTGATGCTGCTGATGTCCATAGGTTTCAGGCGTAAAAGCTCACCCCGTTGGCGGGTGCGGTTGAGGCAGGCCGCGGTGGATTGGGTGCGGGGTTTCTGCGCTGGTTTTGCGATTGGAAAAATTCGGGTGCAAGCTCGTTGAAGGCGCGCTGGCGCTGGTCGCGCTGCTGATTGAGGTCTGACATGTTCGAGGATGTTTGCGGTGACTCGAAGATGGGCGTCACGATGCGCAGTTCGCTGTCACCACCGCGCTGCGAAAAGAGCGACCAGTTTTGCTCCAGCGCGATCCGCAGCGGCTCGGACTCGGTGCGGATGATCGGAGTCACTTCACCATTCGCCATGCGGAGATGGATGATGAGTTCCTGGCCACCTTCTAGTCTCACCGATAATTCCACTCGCTCCTGCCCGCTCGCGCGCAGCCGCTCGGCTGCATGGATGGTTTGCGTAACGACTTGAGTTACTTCCGCAGGACGAATCGGTGCGGCCACTTCATTGCTGGAAAATGCGGGAGCCATCTCGTTTGGAAAGCTGCTGGTTGCCAGTTCGGGAGTTGGTTGGCGCTCCGTGTTCTCCGCGTGATCGTCCGTGGAACGTTCGCGTTCGTTTTGCGTGGCGGGCATCGGTACGGGACGAAGCGTTTGCATTCCGTCCACCAACGCGATGGCTGGCGTGACTTCCTTCGAGACTGGCTCGGTAGAAATTGCTGGAGCGGATCGTTGAGGGCGTTGAAGTGTGGGTGCTGACATTCCATCGCCCGGTTTAGCAGCCATCATGCCAGTAAATTCAATGGCTTTGGAAACGACGGCGATCGTTTCGGAAACCACTGCCGCCACAGGCTGCGACAGGGTTTCCGGTGCGCTTGCGGCAGGGGCGGCGATTTCCACAGGGATGGGTTGCGCGAGCCGGGTGGTAAAATCTGCCGGTGCCATTTCGGGTGCGGACACGGCAACGATTGCCGGTTCGATGACGGCCATATTGGTGTAAGTTATCGCATCCCTGAATGGGACTGCCGGTGCAAACGTGGGAGGTTGCTCAACGGCCATCGCTGGCTCGGTGCTAACTGTCGGGGAGGTGGGAACGGATGGGCTGGTGACTGCGACTAGCTTGGGACTAAGTGACGGCGTGATAGAAACAGATGGGTCGGCAACTGAAACTGGCTTTGGACTAAGTGTCGGTGTGTTGAAAACGGATGGGTCGGTGATGACAGTGGGTGCTGCTTGAACGGGCGGGATGATGCCCAGGACGTTTGCCACTTCGTGTGTGGGCACGGCCTCTTTTTTAGGAAGCGGCTTTGCGTCTTGCAGAGGGACTGCAACCTCGCGAACTGGCTTTGGCAAAAGCTCGGAGGGTGGCTGGGACAACTGCGGTGCAGCGGCTGGCCGCGCGGCTGGCGGAGTTTGCCGCGCCGCTTGTGGGATGGGTGTGGGCGTGTTGTCGTCCGTGGGTCGTGAGGGAGCGACTGCTGGGGTTCCCGCTGAAGGCATGTCATGGGCTGCGACGGGATTCGCGCAAGTCGCCTCGGGTGGTGCGGTCGGGATTGGGAGGATTGTCGGTGGCGCGAATAGCATGACTAGGAGCCCGGCCTGCGCGGCGGCTTCCAGCACATCCGTGGCGACGGCGGGTTTCACCGGCTCAGCGGCAATCGCGATGATGGGTTCCGCAGGCTCGTCGGTGCTTTGCTGCAACAACGAATCGAAACTGCCTTCGCCTTCCGATGCTGCGTTTTCGGGAGCGTCGGGCGTGGCTGAGGTGATGGGTGTGACGGGGGGCGTGGTCTGGCTGATTTGGTTCATTAGGAAGTGGTCTCTTTCTTGAGCGGCTTGAGCAGCCGGAGTTTGTCAGTGATGCGTGCCGCGCGTTTCGCCAGCGACTCGCCGCTGGTGTCCACGCCCTTCGACATCTCGCCCAGGACCGGGCCGACGCGGTCGGCTTTCATAAAGGAGAGCACCTTCACCGCCATGTTTTCATCCAGCTCGCGGAAGATCGCGACGACGGCGGATGGATTCATCGCGCTGTAAGTCTGCGCGAGCGTTTTGAGGTTCTTCAATTCGCGCTCCTGAATCTCGACGACCATCGAGTCGATCTCCGTGCGCATCCCGACAATCTCGGCGCGCACCTTGTCGAGTTCCTCGCGTTCGGCGGCGTTCTGGCTTTGCACGGCGAGCACTCCCTTTCGGTCAATTTCGAGTTTCTCCGTTTCGGTTTTCAACTCCTTGATGAGTTCGTCCACCGCCTCCGTTTTGAATCCCCACATGCGCTCGGCCATCGAGGTTTTCTCGACGACTTCGAGCGGGGGATCTTGCAGGCTTTCGATGGCGGGGAGCAGCATCGCGAGGGTGATGCCGATGTTGAGCAGCATCCCGAGAATGGCGATGCCCCAGGCGGAAGTGAGCATTTTCATGAGTGTGCCTCCTGCAAGGTGAGGACGTGGCGGGCGGAGATGATGTCGGCGATGGCCGCTTCGTCATGCCGCTCCTGCGCGAGCCGGTGCGCGCCGCGCTGGCGTTCCTTGAGATTCGACAAGGCTTCGCGTTTGCGCCGCACGATCAGCAATTCACCGCGGCGCGCTGCGACTTCGCGATCGGTTGCGGCGCAGCGGGCGATGAGTCGTTCGCAGTTCGATTGCTGGCTTTGCAGTGCGCTCAAAAGCAAAATCTGCTCGGTGCGATTCGTCGTGCCGGAGCGGCGTGCTGACAGCGCGGTGTGGCAGGCATCGAGTTCCGTGTTCCCGGTGCGGAGTTCCATCGCGGCGGTCGCCTGATTTTTCATCGCGGCGGCGCAGGCTTCGCGCGCGCGGTCTTCCTCGCGGGTGCGCAGCGTGAGCACGGATTCGAGGCGAAAGAGGAATGGTTTCATTTCAAGACGGCGGCGAGTTGTTCAAAGGTCGCGGCGCGCGCGGATCGCTCCTCGACTCCCTGCCGCAGAAAACGCGCGATGGGTTCGTGTTTCGCGATGGCGGCGTCGAGCCGCGCGTTCGCGCCTTTCGCGTAGGCACCGATGTTCACGAGGTCTTCGTTTTCACGGTAGAGCGCGAGGAGGTCGCGCGCGGTCGAGACGCTCTGGAGTTCCTCCGCCGTGCAGATGTCGCGGTTGAGACGGCTCACGCTTTCGAGAATGTCGATGGCGGGAAAATGATTCGCGGTCGCGAGCTTTCGCGTGAGGACGATGGGGCCGTCGAGGATGCCGCGCACGGCGTCGGCGATGGGTTCGTTCATGTCGTCGCCCTCGACGAGCACGGTGTAAAACGCGGTGATCGAGCCGTGCTCGGAAGTGCCCGTGCGTTCGAGCAAACGCGGGAGCAGCGAGAAGACGGACGGTGTATAGCCGCGGCTGCTCGGAGCCTCGCCGACCGCGAGGCCGATCTCGCGCTGCGCCATCGCGAGCCGCGTCACGGAGTCCATCATAAAGAGCACGCGCTTTCCGGCGTCGCGGAAATTTTCGGCGATGGCTGTCGCGAGCGATGCCGCGCGGAGCCGCACCAATGCAGGCTGATCGGACGTGGCGCATACGATCACCGAGCGCGCGAGACCTTCCTCACCCAAATCTTTCTCGATGAATTCGCGCAGCTCGCGACCGCGTTCGCCGACGAGTGCGATCACGTTCACATCGCTCTCGGAGCCGCGCGCCATCATGCCGAGCAGGGTGGATTTGCCGACCCCGCTTCCGGCGAAAATGCCAAGGCGTTGTCCGCAGCCGACGGGTGTGAAGGCGTCGATGGCGCGCACGCCGGTCGCGAGCGGTTCGCGGATGCGCTGGCGGGTGAGGGGATCGGGCGGGGCGCTGTGCAACTGCTTTTGCCGTTCGCAATTGAGCGGGCCTTTTCCATCCATCGGTTGACCGAGTCCGCTGATGACACGACGGAGCAATGCTTTGCCCACTGGCACTTGCGAGGCGAACGACGATGCGACGACTTCGCTGCCGGAGCGCAGGCGTTCCGTTTCGCCGAGCGGCATGAGCAGCAGGCGGTGTTCGCGAAAGCCGACGACTTCCGCGAAGACGGGCGCTTCCTCACCGTGCGATTGGATGCGGCACACATCGCCGAGCGCGAGATTTGGGCCTTCGGATTCGATGATGAGTCCGGTGACGCGGAGCACGCGCCCGATGCGCTGCACGGGGCGATCCGCGCGCAGCTTTTTTTGAAAATGTTCCAGCATGGCGGTCATTTCAGGAAGCCCTCCAAGGCGCGGAGTTTTGTCGCGAGGCGTCCGTCGATGATTCCGAAACGGCTGTGAAGGGTGCAGTCGCCGGAGCGCAGATCGGGGTTGGCGTGGAAGACGATCGCAGGATGTTTTTCGCGAAAACCTTCCTCGTAACCGGCGATCAATTCGAGATCGCGCGGCGCGAGTTGCAACTCGACCTGCTCGCGGCCCGGTGCGACTTCGGCGAGCAGATCATTCGCGACGCAGGTGACCGCCGCGCGGTCGAACTCCGTGTTTGCGAGCACGCGCGCGACGGCTTCGACGACGAGTTCCGGCACGACTTCGTGAAGCTGCCGCACGAGCGCCGCGTGCTGTTCCGCGAGCGCGGCGAAGGTCTGCGATTGCAGCGCGACCATCTCGCTGCGCTGCTCGATCATCTGGCGTTCGAGCAGACGCGTCGCCTCCTCGGAGCCCCGGCGATACGCTTCGCGTTTCGCCGTTTCGATGTCGTCGTCCGTGAAAGTCGCGGCCCCGCGCGGCGCGGCGAGCGCGATGCTTTTCAGCGGAGCGTGCAGGCGAATGGGCTCAAGCACTGGCATTTTCCTCCTCGCTATCGAGCGTGATTTCCTCGGCTTCTTCGAGACGACGGATGACGGCGATGATCCGATCCTGCGCGGCCTCTACATCCTTCGCGCGCGGCGTCGGCAGCATGTCGATTTCCTCGCGCAGCGATTCCGCGGCGCGCTTCGACATGCAGCTCAGCACCGCCTCGGAAACGGCGAGCTTCACGGACTTGAGCGCGGGGACGAGATCCGCGCTGTCCACCTCGCGCATGACGCGCTGGCGATCCGCCTGCGAGAGACGCGCGATGTCCTCGAAGCTGAAAACGATTTTGCGAATGGCCGCGCCGAGCGTGGCGTTGCGCTCCTCGATTTTCGCGAGGAGCGTCTTGCGCGATTCCTTGTCCATCGCGTTGAGAATTCCCGCGCACGCAGCGACGCCGCCGCTTTGATGCACGCCCTGTTCCATCGCGCGGCGGTCGAAACGACGGTAAAGATTTTTGGAAACTTTTTGAATGCTGTCGGGCGACGTCGCCTCCATGCCGCCGAGCCGCTCGACGACTTCCTCGCGCACTTCGGGCGTGAGCATTTTCAAAAGCTCGGCGGCCTTGGGAATGTCCATGCACGAGAGGATGAACGCGACGGTCTGCGGCTGCTCGGCTTTCACGAGATTGAGCACCTGGCGACCTTCCATCTGGCGGATTTCCTCGCCCACTCCGCTGCGCGGTCCGGGCGATGAACGGTTCAAAATTGCGCTGGCCGCGAAGCCGCCTTTCGCGCGATCGAGCGCGGCCTGCGCGAAGCTGATGCCGCCGAGCGCGGTGCCGAGGCCGTCGGAAATCACACCGGCGAATTCGTTCACGATTTCCTTCTGCACGCCGGGCTCGATCACATGGAGATTCGCGATCTCGCGGCAGATGAGTTCGAGCTGCGAGTTGTCGAGATGCTTCATCACCTCCGCGGCGGCATCGAGGCCGATCGTGATGAGGAAGGCGGCGGTCTTTTGAATCTTGGTGAGCTTGGCGTACTCGATGGCCATTTAGTTGTTGCCGTTCGTGGTGGACATCCAATCGCGCAGGGCCGCGCCGACGTTCTCGGGTTTTTGGCGGATCATTTCATTCAGCAACTCGACGGAGATCGGCTGCGATGCTGGATCGGCTCCGTTCGTTGCGCCGATCGGCGAAAAAACTTCGATGGGAATTTCATCGGGCTTCGCGCGCTTCACCATGCGGAGGAAGACGAAGACGAGCGCGAGCGAGACGAGGACGGCGAAGGCATTCTTTACAAGGTCAGTGTGGCTCAGCGCGAAATCCGCGATGCCCGCCTTTTGCGCGGGCGGATTTTCAAACGACACTTCTTCGAGCGAGACGATTTTCGCCGCGTCCTTCTCGTCAATGGTTTTCACCCCGAGGGCGTTGATGACCATCTTCCGCAGCGAATCCAATTCCGCCGGAGTCCGCGGCGTCGCTTTGCTCGCGACGAAGACCGCCGCCGTGACGCGCGAGACCGTGCCGGGTGCGCGGACGCTGCTCAGCGTGGTGTGATTGATTTCGTAATTCTGCGTTTTGTTTTTGCGAATCTGCTCGCTGTTTTTTCCGGGGCCTTTCCCATTCGTTTCCGCGCCACTCGTTGCTGGTGTATTCGAGGAAACGCCGGCGGTTCCACCTTTTGCGGCGTCGGACTCGTTCGTGATCGTCGTGTCTTCCGTCGAAGTGTCCGTGCGCAACACCTGGCCGTCCGGGTCGAATTTTTCCTCGGTGCGCGTGGTGCTTTCCACATCGAGATCGGCGGAGACGCGGACGACGGCGCTGCCCGGTCCGAGCACTTTCGCGAGCATCGTTTCCACTTTGGTGGAAAAGTAATCCTCGACGCTTTTGCGCAGCTTCATCTGGCTCGATGCGGTGCCGAGCGTGGGGTCGTCCTTCAAGCCTTCCGTCAGCACATTCCCGCGATGATCGACCACCGCGACATCATCCGCGCGCAAGCCCTCGACTGCATTCGCGACGAGGAAGCGGATCGAGTTCACCGATTCGGTCCCGATGTTTCCCTCGATGAAAACGGACGCGGTCGGCTTCGCTTTGACGTCGGTGAAAAGCAGGCGGTTTTCTGGCACGACGATGAGCACACGCGCCGAATGCACGCCGTTTAGTTGCGAGATGGTGCGGGAGAGTTCGCCTTGCAGCGCGCGGACGAAATTCGTGCGCTGGACGAAATCGCTGATGCCGAAATTGGCGCGGTCGAAAATCTCGAAGCCCACGCCTTCCCCCGCCGGAACGTTTTTCGCCGCGAGGGCGAGGCGCAGCTTGTGGACTTGATCGCTCGCCACATAGACGGAATTGCCGCCCGCGCCGATTTCATACTGCACCCCGGCGGCCTGCACGGCGGTCAGCACTTCGGCGATGTCTTTTTCGCCGAGCTTTCCGTAGAGGAGCTGCATCTGCGAGCGGTGCGACCAGAAGACGAGCGCGACGAGACCCGCGAGCACGGCGGCGGTGGCGAGGCCGAGCGTCACGCGCTGGTTGAGGCCGAGTTGTTTCCAGAGGCTGGTGAGTTGTTGGAGGAAGGCTTTCATCCGGGTGATTCAGCGGGGTGCGTCAGACCTGCATGCGCATGATTTCCTGGTAGCTCTCGACCAGTTTGTTGCGCACCTCGACCATGAGCGAGAA
>JAYVRQ010000017.1:0-9073 GCA_043776145.1 Chthoniobacteraceae bacterium | reverse complement strand
CGCTGCATTCCGGCCAGCGCCTCTCGATCGGGCGCTACGCCGCTTCAAAAAATCTGGCTGCGAAAGGTATCCAATCGCGGAGCCGCCACGTAACGCTTCCAAATCTGAATTGTCCCGCGTATCTGTCCCGTTCCCAAATGCTCAACGATTTCTTACAAGACCAAGCTGCGCTCTACGCGTCCGGGGCCATGACGGCGCTGGAACGCGAGCCGTTTGAACTCCTCCTCGAAGTTCACCACGAACTCCGCGAATTTGTCGCCGGGCTGCTGGAGGTCAGTGTCGCCGTGGTGTTGGCCACCCAGCTTTATGCGGACGCGCCACCTTCGCCGGAACTCAAATCCCGCATCACTGGCTTGATCGCCAGCCGCCCGCAACATTCCACCGCGGAAGGCATGGTCATGTCCGGTCCGGATGGGCTCGTGCAGTGGATCAATCCCGCCTTTAGCGCGATGTGCGGATACACGCTCGATGAGCTGCGCGGAAAGAAGCTCGGCCCAATCCTGCAAGGCGCGCAGACCGATCGCGAGACGGCGGAGCGGATGCGCCTCGCGGTGCGCGAGTATCGACCGTGCCGTGAGACGATCCTCAACTATCACAAAAACGGCACGCCTTACTGGGTCGAGGTCGCGATTACGCCGATCCTGGACGACGCGGGCCAGCCGCTGTGGCTCGTCGCGCGCGAATGCGAGTTGACTGACCGTGCTGCGGCGTAACCGCAAAAACAACGAGCGGTCCGCTAGAGTTCCGGGCTGAGGACGTCCTTCAGCTTCATCATGCCGCGCCGGATGCGCGCCTTCACGGTGCCGAGCGGCACATCGAGGCGCCCGGCGATTTCCGTCTGCGTGAGCGAGGAAAAGAACGCGAGTTCGATCGCCTCGCGCTGATCTTTCGAGAGTTTCTGAATCGCCTCGCGCACCAGCGCGCCCGTCTCGCCCGACGCGACAGCATCGAAAGAACTCCGGTCATCGAACTGCTCGACGGTCTGCGACTCGCGCTCCACGTCGTCCTGGAGCCGGTTGCGGCGTTGCGTCGAGCGCAGACGGTCGATGGATTTGTTGCGCGTGAGCGTCACCGCCCACGTCATCGGCTTGCCGCGCGCGGGATCGTAAAGCGGAGCCTTTTCCCAAATCTGGATGAACACATCCTGGAGGACATCCTCGGCAGCTTCCCGATTATTGAGCACGCGATAAGCCGTGGAAAACAAGACGCCCGAAAAGCGATCGTAAAGTTCCTCGAAGCTGCGCCGGTCGCCCTGCCCGATCCGGCGCATTAGCTCGATCTCGGCTTCGAGTTGTTTAGTGGGATCGGTTTCCATCGAAGTGAATCATGGTGGAGTCACGGCGCGGCGGCAATGGAATCCGCCTTCTCCGGATCGAGACCGGAATTTTATCGCGGGGATTGCGTCTTCTTTTTTGCCCGACCCGTGCGGTGTGTGATCGCGAGGATCGCCGGGTGTGTAAGGCGGCGCTCGGCGGTGATGGCGTAGAAGTGCGTCTCGACGGCGCGCGTCCGGCCGATGGAGACGAAGCCGTAGCGTTCGATCGCCTCTGGGGCGACAGCAGTCGGGACCACCACGAACCCGCAGCCTTCGGTGCCGACGATCTTGGCGAGCGACGCGTCCTCAAACTCGGCCACCACGCGCGGCTCGATGCCGACAGTGCGGAACCATTTTTCGAGATCGCGGCGGAGACTGCAATTTTGTGTGGGGAGCAGTGCCGGTGCGCCGTGCAGGTTGCGCGGGAAGCGGCCTTTCAACGTGCGCGCGACGCCGGGCGTGGAGCAGAAGGTGATGTCGCTGCGTCCGACCAAGTGGTTGAAGACCTTGCCCCCGAGGCCCGGCGACGCGGGTTCGTCAGCGAGGACGACATCGAGACGGTGAGTGCTGAGCTGAGCGAGAAGGTCGGCGAGCTTGCCCTCGTGGCAGGTAAGTTGGATCGGCGGGTGGTGCTCGAAGATCGGGCGGAGGATGTCGAAGCTCATGAGCTTTGGGAAGGAATCGACAATGCCCGCATGCAGCCGGAGCCAGCGCGCCGTGGGTGCTTGCTTCGCGGCCCGCAGCACCTCACTGCCGAGAGTGAAGATTTCGTCGGCATAGCCGTAGATGAGCCGTCCGAATTCGGTGAGGACGGACGATCGACCGCTCGGACGAAAGAGGTCTTCGGCAAGCGCAGATTCAAGCTGCTGAATCTGCGTGCAGATCGACGGCTGTGAGATGCGGAGCTTCTCCGCAGCGCGGCGGAGGCTGCCTTCCTTCGCCACGGTCCAGAAGTAGCGAAGGTGGTGATAATTGAGGAATTCGGGAGCAGGTGACGTTTCCATTTACTGAAAGAGTTCGTGTGAGCTTTCGTCATATTCAAAGCGAGAGACGGCGTCGAGCATCCACCCGCAACAAAGACTCCACATGAAATCATCCTCAAACATCTGCACCACACGCCATCCAGCTCACTCACCGTTTTGATCGAGCAGCAACTCGAAGAACTCGGCAAAACCCGCCAGACCGACGAGGCGCACCTCGATGATTGACACCCTTTGGCTCTGGCTGGGATTCAACCTCTTCGTCCTCGCGATGCTCGCGCTCGACCTCGGCGTCTTTCATCGCAAGGCGCATGTCGTGACGCTCAGGGAATCGATGTCGTGGACCGTCGTATGGGTCGGGCTCGCGCTCGTCTTCAATCTGGGCGTGTGGCACAACATGGGGCCGGAAAGAGGGCTCGAGTTTTTCACCGGCTACGTCATCGAGAAATCGCTGAGTGTGGACAACGTCTTCGTTTTCGCGCTGCTCTTCTCCTACTTCGCGGTGCCGCCGCTCTATCAGCACAAGGTGCTCTTCTGGGGCATCCTCGGCGCGCTCATCATGCGCGCCATCATGATCTTCCTCGGCGCGGCGCTCATCGCGAAGTTCGCCTGGATCATCTACGTCTTCGGCGCGTTCCTCATCTTCACAGGCATCAAGATGATCGTGAAGCGCGATGAAGAAATTCATCCCGAGCGCAACCCACTCGTGCAGTGGTTCAAGAAGCTCATGCCAGTCACGAACGACTATCGCGGCGATAAGTTCTTCGTTCGTGAAAGTGGCATCCGCATGGCCACGCCGTTCTTCGTCGTGCTCCTGCTTGTCGAGTTTTCCGACCTCATCTTCGCGGTGGATTCGATTCCGGCGATCTTCGCTGTCACGAAGGATCACTTCGTTGTCTATACCTCGAACGTCTTCGCCATCCTCGGCCTGCGCTCGCTTTACTTCGCGCTCGCGGGAGTGATGGACAAATTTCACTACCTCAAGATCGGTCTCGGCGTCGTGCTTAGCTTCGTCGGGGTGAAGATGATGCTCGGTCACACGACGTGGGAGATCGACACGCACGTCTCGCTCGGTGTCATCGTCGCGGTGCTCGCAGTCTCGGTCATTGTGTCGCTCCTGCGGCCAAAAAAGACGGTGGTAAAGGTGGATCCACTTCCGTCAGTAACGCCGAATCACTCCTGACGAATTGCGCATGATCCACTCAGCAAGACGCATCGTTCAATCTAAAACATTCCGCAGGGCAATCATCGTCGAATCGTCGAGATCGCACTGAGGCTCACCGCGCATGACCGCCGTCCGCTTGGTTACTTCCGCGCAACCACCAACCAACCACCCGCTTCGATAATCACATAGTCATGGAAATTCTCGACGCCATCCAGGCCAACCTTCTCTCGCCCGCCGTCCTCTTCTTCGTCCTCGGCCTCACCGCCGCGCTGACGAAGAGCGATCTGAAATTCCCCGAACCGCTCTATGTCGGACTCACGATCTATCTCCTGATTGCCATCGGCTTCAAAGGCGGTGTGGCCATCGCGGAAGCCGGGCTCGCGAAGGTTTGGCTGCCCGCGTTTGCCGCGATGGGACTCGGCGCGCTCATTCCACTTTGGACTTACCCATTGCTGCGCTTCGGCGGGAAGCTTCCCGGCGTCGATGCCGCCGCGATTGCCGCGCACTATGGCTCGGTCAGCGCGGTTATTTTCATCGCCGCGACTAACTATCTGAAGGCCATCGAGCAACCGTTCGAGAACTACGCCACGGCTTTCCTCGCCGTCATGGAATCGCCCGCGATCCTTGTCGGCGTGGTGCTCGGCAAGATGGCCACGAAGAACAGCGGCGAGTCCTCCGCGGCCTCGCTGCGCACCGCCGTCCACGAGGCGTTGTTTGGCCGCAGTATCTTCCTTTTGGTCGGCGCACTCGTCGTGGGATACCTCTGCGGCGCGCCTGGGATGAAAAAGGTGGATGCGTTTTTCGTTGCCCCGTTTCAGGGCGTGCTCGCGCTCTTCCTCCTGGAGATGGGTGTCGTCGCCGGACGGCGCGTCAGGGATTTGCGGAAAGTCGGCCCGTTCCTGCTCGGCTTCGGCATCCTTGTGCCGATCATCAACGGCGCGTTCGGCGTCTTACTCGGCAAAATGACCGGCCTCGAACTTGGCGGCGCGACGTTGCTCGGCGTGCTCTCCTCGAGCGCCTCCTACATCGCCGCACCCGCCGCCATCCGCATGTCCTTGCCCGAGGCGAATCCCACGCTCTACCTCACCTCGGCGCTCGCCATCACCTTCCCCTTTAATATCACCCTCGGCATTCCCATCTATCTCGAAATCGCCCGCGCTCTCTACCACTGAAGCCATGAACACCCACCCGATGAAACTCGTCACCATCGTCTGCGAAGCCTACGCGCTGGAGGCGGTGAAAAAGCTGCTGCCCGAAGTCGGCGCGCACGGCTGCACGCATTTTCCGGTCGAGGGCGACGGTGCCGGCGGAGCGCGCACCGGCGAGATGAAGGAATTCGCCAACGTGCAGATCGAAGTGGTCCTCACCGCCGACGCCGCGAGCGCGCTACTCGCGCGGATCGAGAAGGAGTTATTCCCCCGCTATGGCATGATCGCGTTCGAGTCCGACGTGCGCGTGTTGCGGGCCGGGAAATTCTGAGCGCGGCGCGCTGGCATCCAGCGGGAGACAGGCGGCGTATCCATCTCGCTCCTGTCTGGCTCACAAATCTTCTTACCCATTTTTTTCTAATAATGAACGTCACCGATCAACCGCCCTCCCGCGCATGGCTCATCACGGGCTGCTCCAGCGGCATCGGTCGCGCACTGGCCGGACGCGTCCTCGGACTCGGGCACCGGCTCATTGCCACGGCCCGGCAGCCCGCGCGGATCGAAGACTTTGCCGCACGTTATCCCGAGACGTGCCGCGCGCTCGCGCTCGATGTCACGGATGCCGCGCAGGTGAAAGCCGTGGTCGCCCGGGCGGCGGAGGAATTCGGGCGGCTCGATGTCGTGGTGAACAATGCGGGATGCGGCCTCGTCGGCGCTTTCGAGGAACTCGACGCTGAACAAATCGCGCGCAATTTCGACACGAATTTCTTCGGCGCGATGAATGTCATCCGCGCGGCGCTGCCGATCCTGCGGGCGCAACGCAGCGGCCACATCGTGAACATTTCCGCCGCCGCCGTGATCTCGAACTACGCGGGCTTTTCCATCTATGGCGCGGCCAAATGGGCGCTCGAAGGCGTGTCGGAATCGCTCGCCGCAGAGTTGAAGCCGCTCGGAATCAAAGTCACGATCGTGCAACCGGGACCGTTCCGCACCGGCTTCATCGCGCGCTCGCTGGAGCGGGCGGCGAACCGGATCGCGGACTACGACCGCACGAGCGGAAAATTCCAACGCCTTCTCGAAAGCATGGACGGCAAACAACCCGGCGACCCAACAAAGGCGGCGGAAGCCATCATCACCGCCGTGGAATCCGCCACGCCCCCGCTGCGCCTCGTGCTTGGAAAATATGCGGTCGAAAAGACGCGTCGAAAACTCGCCGCCGCCGAACGCGAACTCGCCGCATGGGAGCCCGCCAGTCTCGCCGCGGATTTCCCCACCAACTTATGAAACGCTCCAAAGTGACCATCCTCCTCGCCATCGTTCTGCCCGTCGCACTCGGCGCTCTCTGGCTCGTCGGCAGTTCGCGCGCGGCAGTGGAGTCTCCCGATTACAAAGTCATCCGCACCGACGGAAAGTTTGAGATCCGCGATTACCCCGCGCTCACGGTGGCCACGACTCCGCTGGAAGACGACGGGATGAATGGCGGCTTCGGGCAGCTCTTCCGCTTCATCACCGGCAAAAATGAAGGCGCGGAAAAAATCGAGATGACCTCGCCGGTCCTGATCGACACCGCGAAGGACAAGAAAACGATGAGCTTCATCATGCCGAAAAAAACCGCCGAGAAAGGCGTGCCGAAACCCGCTGGAGAAAGCGTGAGCCTGGGCACGGTCGAGGCGGCGCGTTTTGCGGTGCTGCGGTTCGATGGTGGGCGCTCTGCGGAGAACGAGAAGGCGGCGATCGGGAAACTCAAGGCATGGCTCGATGGACAGAAGATCGCCGGTAAAGGCGACCCGATGTTTGCCTACTACGATCCCCCGTGGACGCCCACCTTCATGCGTCGCAACGAAGTGATGATCCGCATCGACAAGCACCATGAATAATCCAGCCGCTCGCTGCCTGCCCGCCGCGCTCGCGGTTCTACTTTCAGCCTGCGCGTCGCCGCAGATTTCCACGCGCGAAATTCAAAAATCCGACCCGGGTGCCGTGGCACTGGTGACCGCTTCGCAGCGGGCGCACGGGCGGAAAGCATTCAGGAAAGTGCGCGATGTGAGCGTGCGTTACGAAGGCCGCTGGGCCTCGATCGGGCCGCGCTTTCAGCCCGTGCTCGCCGACACCGGATTCCGGCGCGGCTCGGAGGAACGGCTGCTCATCGGGCCGCGCATCCTCGCGCAGGAGCACTCGGGACCGGCGGGAAAAAAGCTCGTCGTCCGCGAGCCCGGCAAGGTCAGCGTCGCCTACAATGGCGCGCCCTCGACCGACACCGAAACGAAGCGCGCCGCCGCCCTCGTGGCCGATGGCTACACGTTATTTCTGCTCGGGCCATTTTACTTCGACCGACCCGGTGTCGTCTTCGCGTCCGCCGGCGAAGCGGTCGTGGATGGAGCCGCGTGCGATCAAGTGCTCGCGGTGTTGCGTCCCGGATTTGGAATGGCGGAAGAAGATCGCGTGATCCTTTTCATCGACCGCAACACGAAGCAGCTCCGCCGCGTGCGCATGACACTGAGCGGCCTCGAAAGCACGCGCGGCGCGGAGGTGGATGTGACCTTCCGGGAGTTCCGCACGATCGGCGGCATCGTCTGGCCAACGGATTTCGACGAGCGCATCCGCGTGCCCTTCGACCTGCACGCGCACCACTGGCGGATGCTCGGCCTCGACATCAATCGCGGCCTTCACGCTTCGGACCTCGCGCTGGCCGGACTCAAAGGCCGCGCGACCAAACCTGCTGCGCCGATTCTCGACATTTTGAAAAACCGAAAGACTATAATAGCACCCGAACCTACCGCGCTACATTCCGACTTATGAACAACCAGCAAATCATCAACGAACTTTGCACCGCTTACGCCATGGAGCTTGAGACAGTGCAGAATTACATCGCCGCCTCGGTCAACCTCGATGGCGTCCGCTCAGACGTGATCAAGAAGGCGCTGGCCGCGGATATCGCTACGGAGGTCATGCACGCGCAGCAGGTCGCCGCCCGCATCAAGACAATCGGCGGCATGGTGCCCGGCTCGCTCGCGCTCCCGCGCAACCAGCAGTCGCTCCAGCCGCCCGAGGACACGACGGATGTCGTCGCGATCATCAAGGGCGTGATTGCCGCAGAGGAATCCGCGATCATGCAATACACGAAAATCATCAAGTTGTGCGACGGCGTTGATTACGTGACTCAGGACATGGTCATCGGCATTCTCGGAGGCGAAGAGGATCACCGGCGGGAGTTCATGGGCTTCCTGAAGGAATACCAAAAAAACTGAGTGCGCCGCGCGTCCGTCGTGGACTGAAATCCGTTTCCATCGGAAAGATGCGCAATCTCATTCTCGTCCTCGGCGACCAGCTTGACGCAGACTCGTCGGCCTTCGATGGCTTCGATGTAAAGCAGGATGCGGTGTGGATGGCGGAGGTGGCGCACGAGAGCACGAAGGTCTGGAGCACGAAGCCGCGCATCGCGGTGTTTCTCGCGGCGATGCGGCATTTTCGCGATGCGCTGCGGGAGCGCGGATGGAAAGTATGTTACCGCGAACTAACTAATGACGCCGCCGTGTGGCGGGGCGCGGATGGGAAGGCAACACCCGCGGCGGGCGACACTTTCGCCGATGCCTTGCACGAGTCGCTGGCCAGGCTGAAGCCGCAGGGTGTGGTGATGGTGGAGCCGGGGGAGTGGAGTGTGCAGGAGGAAATCCGCGTAGCAGTCGCGCTGCCATTGGAGATGCGCGAGGACCGCCACTTTCTGTGCAGTCACGCGGAGTTCGCAGAGCACTGCGAAGGGCGGAAGCAACTGCGGATGGAGTTCTTTTATCGCGAGATGCGGAAGCGCCACGGTGCGCTGATGGATGATGGCAAGCCCACGGGCGGCGATTGGAATTTCGACAGCGAAAATCGCAAGAGCTTCGGCAGGGACGGTCCGCCGTTTCACAAGACGCCACGCGCTTTTCCGCCAGATGAAATGACACGCGGCGTCATTGCGATGGTGAATGCGCGCTTTGCCAAACATCCCGGCGACCTCGCAAAATTCGACTGGCCCGTCAGCGAGATGGATGCGGAGATCGCGCTCGACGATTTCATCGCGCATCGGCTGGCGGAATTTGGCGACAGGCAGGATGCGATGTGGACTGGGGAGCCGTGGCTTTTTCACAGCAGGCTGAGCGCGGCGATGAACCTCAAGCTGCTGAATCCCCGCCGCGTCATCGCCGCGGCGGAGAAGGCATATCGCGATGGCCGTGCTCCGCTCGCGAGCGTCGAGGGATTCATCCGGCAAATCCTCGGCTGGCGCGAATATGTGCGCGGCATCTACTGGCGCTTCATGCCCGGATACGGGGACATGAACGCGCTCGGCGCGGGCCAGCCGCTGCCGAAATTTTATTGGACCGGCGACACCGAGATGGCCTGCCTGCGCGACGCCCTCGGGCAGACGCTGCGGCTCGGCTACGCGCATCACATTCAGCGGCTCATGGTCACGGGCCTGTATGCGCTC
>JAYVRQ010000016.1:0-2735 GCA_043776145.1 Chthoniobacteraceae bacterium | reverse complement strand
TTCTTGAGCCGGATTTGGTTCACCATCAGGCTCAGGTTTTTCATCAGGGCGACGAGCAGGTTGATGTTCGTCGCGGTGAAAGGTTCGCCGTTGATTTTATTGCCGACGATGAAGAGGCCGAAGGGTTCGCTTTGCGAGGCGAGGGGAAAGCAAAACTGCCCGCCGAATTCCGAGAGTTGCTCGACCGCCTGGCGTTCGAGCGAGGAACCGGCGGGGCGGAGATACTCGGAGTTCAGGGCGAGATAGGCCGACTTGCCCCAGTCGAAAAATCGAAAGACGGGAGATTCGATCTTGAGTTCCGGCAACTGGCGCGGAGGTTGTTCGGGATAGGCGCGGAAGAGGGTGAACACGCGGCTCGTCTCGTCGCGGATAATGATCTGGTAGCTTTCTAGTTTGAAGGCCTTGACGAGGACTTCATGGAGGTCATTGAGCAATGGGTAGATGTCGATGTACCACGTCATCCCCTCGATGAAATTGCGCACCTGATCCTGATACTCGAACGTGTCTCCGAGGACGCGGCGCTCCACCGTTTCGCTGCTTTCCCCAAAGAGCCTTGGAAACAACACCGCCGCGCAGATAGCTCCCGTCATCAGCGAGACGAGCCCGGCGAAAAATGCGAAGGGGCTGAATTCCTCGCGGGCCACGAGCCATAGAACCAGCAGCGTGCAGAGGCCGGTGAGAAAGATGAAGAGGACGCGGACCAGCTTTGCGGTGCTGCGATTGAGAGTGACCCGGACATCCAGCAATTGATGCTGGAGCACGCTATAGCCAACGATCATGCCGTATAGAATTACCGCCATGCTTCCGAAGGGATAGACTTGGAACTTGGTGCCTGGGTAGTAATAGATGCCCAGGATGGGCAGGATGTCGTTGCAGCCGAAAAGCGCGAAGGATGTCTGGGCGACGATCATCGGAGTAATCCGGCGTCTGGCCGTGGGTGCCAGGCGACGGCGATGGATGACCAGCACGACCACCGAAACCCACATCAACGAGAAGACTCCGCTGAGAATCCAGAACCCAGTGCCAGCCACGGAATACCACGCATAACCGACGTTTTTAACTCCCCGCAAAAAGAAGTCCGTAAAGTTGCTCAGGAAGAGCAGCACATGGAACGCATAGGCCGGACGGATGATTTTTTTGGGGACAGATATTTGTGCCACCAAAAACGAAAGGTGGCAAAAGGTGAGGGGAATAAAGATGACGCCGAACTGGAGGAAGCGCGCCCAGAAGAGCGCGCTGTCGTAATCCTGAACGCGGAACATTTGGAACGTGCCGAAGTTCCAAACGGAAAAGCACATCCCAAGAAGGAAATAAACCCGCGCCACCATCGTCCGCGGATTCTGGATCAGGACAAAGGCCGCGAGGGAGAAATTCAGCAGCGCGCCGGTGAGTGGGATGAGTTCGGCGAATCTCATCCTAGGAAGTGTGTCGCTGCATAATCAGGCTGGAATTTTTCCCGCCGAAACCGCTGCTCAGATTCATCGCCACACGGATCGGATAGGGGCGGCTCCTTTCGGCCACATAGTCGAGGTCGCAGCCATCGGCGGGATCGTGGTGATTGAGCGTCAGAGGGATTTCCTGATGATGCAACGCAAGGGCGCAGACCACGGTTTCCAAAGCACCGGCGGCACCCATGAGATGTCCGGTGACTGGCTTCGTCGAACTCACTGCCAGTCGTTGAGCGTGGGAGCCGAAGATGCGCTTGATGGCTTTGGTTTCGACGAGATCGTTGGCATCGGTGGCGGTGCCGTGTGCGTTGATGTAATCGACCTGATCGGCGCTGATCCTGGACTGGCGAAGCGCCTTTCTCATCGCCGCAGATAGACCGATGCCTTCCGGGTGCGGAGCGACCGGATGGTAGGCTTCGCAGCTTCTACCGTGGCCCAGAACCTCCGCATAAATCCGCGCGCCACGACCCAGCGCGTGGGAAAGTTCCTCCATGACTATGTAGGCCGCACCTTCACCAAGCAGAATCCCATCGCGCGACTTATCGAACGGTCGCATGGCTGTATTCGGCTCGTCGTTGCGCCGACTCAGCACATGGCTCAGGCAAAGCGCGCCCCAGATGTGCGGGACGAGCGGGGCCTCCGCGCCGCCAGCCATCATCACATCGACTTCCTCATGGCGAATCATCCCCAGCGCATAGCCGATGGCATCGTTCCCCGATGCGCTGCTGGAACTGAGCGTGACCGAGTGCCCGCGGATGTTCAGTTCGCGTGCGATCTCGCCCGAACCCGCGCCGCTGTAGCCATTGAGCAGCGCAAACGGTCCCACGCCTTTGTAACCACTTTTGAAGTAACCCTGATCCGCTTTCGACGCGGTTTCATTGCTGCTCGCGGAAGAGCCTTCGACCACTCCCACTCGATCCGCATCCATTTGCGAAAAGTCGATCCCCGCATCTGTCTGCGCGAGCCGCGCGGCTGCGACGCTGTATTGGTGCGAATAGTCGAGCCGCCGCGCCATTTTCACGTCCATGTATTGGTTGGGATCGAAGTCGGTGATCTGCGCGGCGATATGGGTCGGTGCGTTCCCGATCGGGAAGCGGGTCATCTTTGTCGCGGCGCTGATTCCGTCCCGGATGCAGTTCCAAAATTTCCCGAGGTTTTGCGCCGGAGCCGTGACGATTCCCATTCCGGTAATCACGACCCGCCGCCGAGTCAGCGGTTCGGTTATGTCGTCGGAGGCCATTTGTAGGGAAGCAGCATCGGCACCCGGCGCTGGTAGTCGCGATAGGC
>JAYVRQ010000015.1:0-9100 GCA_043776145.1 Chthoniobacteraceae bacterium | reverse complement strand
AAAAGTCGTCGAGCGCCTGGTTGTAAAAAAGCCAGCCCTCCGCGCTCAGGTGATCCTGAAAGTCGAAGAGGAATGCGGGGTCGTTTTCGTGGTCGCGGAACAGCAGCATCGGGTAGTGGAACTTCTTCGCCATCGCCCCGAGTCGATTCACGTAGCCGAGCCGCGCCTCCTGATCGAGCCCCGAGACTTCGAGGCGGATGTCCTCAAGGGGCATGCTGAGAAAGAGCGGCTTCGCACCGAGTTCCTGGCAGGTGCGCAGCAGCAAATCGAAGTCGGTCCACTCATCGGATTTCTCCAGCCCCTGCCGGAATTTTTTGGTGCGCTCGATCGCCTTCGTGCGATCCACCATCTGCCGGCGCTTCGCCACTTCGCTCTGCTTCGCGCTGAGCGCCTTCGCATTCACGGCCTTGCCCGCGCCTTTCAGAATGTCCTTCCAATTCAGCACGCGCAGCACGGATTTCGTCGCCGGATTCAGCTTCTCGTCTTCATCGAGAATGTGCAGCGCCGATTCGAGATGATCCTGCGCGCGGCCCAGCGCGTTCTGCAATTTTCCCAGCGGCACCACCGCCGCATACAGCGCGCGGTCGAGCCGCGAATCGCCCACCAGCCGCCGCACCGCGAAATCCAGCAGCCAGGTGTTGTCCGTCGTCGTGGGAAATTCCAGCATCCGCGCGGCGATGTCGCATTTCAGATCGCGGCTCAACTCGCCGCTGAAGATCAGCTCCATCGCCTGCATCGTGGAAAAATTTCCCTCGTAGTATTTCACGTCGGTTTCCTCCGCGAGAAACCAGCCGGGCGAGATCGAATACACGAGCTTGCGCCCGCGCACGTCCGGCCCGACCGCCGCGAGCTTTTGCAAAATGTTCAGCGAAGTCGCGCCCGGCTTGCCGACGGGGAAGACGTTGAAGCCGGTCGGGTAGTCCTTGAAAAACTGCACTGGATTGTTCGGCATCTCCTTCGCCAGTTCCGAGCTGCCATACATCATCAGCAAATTCGGCTGGCGGAAAGCCGCCTTCTGCAACACCGCGCCCTGCAATTTTTCCTCCGAAAATTCCGGCGCGAGCGCGTGGATGTAGCGCGTCTCGAGCTGGCGGCACCAGCCAAGCCCCGCCACGACGCCCACCGCCGCCAGCAGCATCGCGACGACGATGGCGAAGAGATGGGAGCGGTGGGATGGCGGCGGTGCGGCGGCAACGGGCATGGGCTGAAAAGGCGGGAATGCTCCTGAATTATCGAGGCAAAATGGGAACCGTGTATCCCGGCGTTTATTAGTTTCCCCTTCGGACGCGCGGCTTCTTAACTCCCATCCATGCACGATCCCGCGTCCGACAAACCCCAACGCCGCCCGCGTTACTTGGGGAAAAATCCGCGGCATTTTTCCGAGAAATACAAGGAGCACGCGCCGGAGCGGTACGCGGACGATGTGGAAAAAATCCTCGCGAGCGGCAAGACGCCCGCCGGGACGCATCGCCCGATTATGCTGCGCGAAATCCTCGAAGTGCTCGCGCCGAAACCAGGTGACCTCGTGGTTGATTGCACGCTCGGCTACGGCGGCCATGCGTGTGAATTGCTCGCCGCGATCCAGCCCGGCGGACGCCTCATCGGCCTCGACGCCGATCCCATCGAACTCCCCAAAACCGAAGCCCGCCTCCGTGCGCTCGGCTTCGGTCCCGACACCTTCACCGCGCATCGCACCAACTACGCCGGCCTCGCCAAACTGCTCCCCTCGCCCGCCGACTGCATTCTCGCCGACCTCGGCCTTTCCTCAATGCAGCTCGACAACCCCGCGCGCGGCTTCACCTACAAGCACGACGGCCCGCTCGATCTACGCATGAATCCCGAACGCGGCCAGCCCGCCAGCGCGCTCCTTTCCACGCTCGACGAAAAACGCCTTGCCGCGCTGCTCACCGAAAACGCCGACGAGCCCAACGCCGCACCGCTCGCCCGCGCCATCCTGCGCGCGCCGATCGCGAGCACGATCCAGCTTGCGAAAACCATCCGCGCTTCCGGCGGCGACGACGACACCGTGCGCCGCGTTTTCCAAGCTCTCCGCATCGCCGTGAACGATGAGTTCAGCGCGCTCGACACCTTCCTCCGCCAGCTCCCGCTCTGCCTGAAACCGGGTGGGCGCGTCGCGATTCTCAGCTTCCATTCCGGCGAAGATCGGCGCGTGAAAAAGGCGTTCCAGTCCGGCGCGCGCGACGGCACCTACCGCGCCGTCGCACCCGATGTTCAGCGCCCGACCGCCGCCGAGATTCGCGCCAATCCGCGTGCCAGCAGCGCGAAACTGCGTTGGGCGCAACGCTGAATAAAAGCGCAAAGAGCGCGGCCCCCTGTCGGAAGCCGCGCTCCTGTGAATTGCGATTGCGTTTTAGAAGTGCGCCTTGCCGAGGTGCTCGCCGTTCTCACCGCTGATCTCGACCGAAGTGAGCCGGTGGCCCGTCACGCCTTTCGGCAGCCGGGTCACCGCGAGATTTCCCTTGCGTGTGGTGTGCGTGTTGATCGTCTGCGTGCCATTGAATGTGACCGTCACAGGCACCTTCGCGGGCAGCCCGTGCGCGACGAGGGCAAATCGCTGCGTGAGCACATTCTTCTTCACCCGCGCTTTCACGACCACCATCCCGTTCGCATCGGGGTCATCGACTCCGCCCTGCACCTGCACTACTGCTTTGAAGGCGCTGTTCGGCGCGCTGTCAAAGCTGCCGCTCAGCAGCACCACGCCGTTCGCATCGGCGATCGTCACCGCGCCGATGTCGAGCGGGTTAAAGCCGACGGGGAACGCGATGCCGTCCGCGCCGCCGAAGACCACAGACACTCCCTCGTCACCGTGATGCCCCCCGCCGGAGTCATCGTCGCTTCCATCATCTTGTGAGGCGCGACTTGCCTGATCGTGCTGATCTTCGCCCTCACCGTCGCCGTCGCCGTCGTCTTCTGGATCACTGCCACCAGTGACAACATCGAAGCTCCCGAGCAGCGTCGTCACCGTCGCGTCGGCGAGGCTCGCCACCGTTACCGTGTAAGTGCCATCCGCCAGCCCTTCGATTTCCAGCTTCAGCATCGCGTCGCTGACGCCGTTGATGTTCGTGGCTTTCAATTCCGCCTTGCCCTTCGCTCCCGCGGGCGCGTCCGCCGTGGCGGTCAGCTTCGCCTTCTGTTCGAGCCGCTCGTGGCCTTCGACTTGTCCGCCCCGCTCGTGATCGTCGTCATTATCGTCTTCGTGGGAAATGACGCGCGGCGTGACCGAGAGCGAAAGCCCGGCGGCGATGATCGCGGTGAGAATGCGTTTCGTGTTTGGCTTCATGAATTTGGAGGTGGTTGAGATTGCGATTTGCATGGCCTTTAAGAAGCAGGACCACGGCCAGGGGACAACCGATGTTTGGTAACGGAATCGTTACGTTCAGATGAGATGAGCAGCTTTTAATCCGCTCGCACACGAGCCTCCAGAATTGTTCAATCGCGCCCGTCCCTGCCCCTATGAAAAAACTACGGTCACGATTCCTTTGTCTGGCGATGCTTGCCGCGTTCGCCGCTTCCCTTTTTGCCAAGCCCGTTCCCGACGCGCTCAAGCCGTGGGAAACATGGGCGACTTGGAACGACGAACATCGCGAGTGTCCGACGCCGTACTCGGATGCGAGAAAGCATTTTTGCTTCTGGCCGTCGCGCATGGGGCTTCAGGTGGAAAAGGCGGGCGGCAAATTTGACATCGTCGTCACCGTTTTCAACGAGACGTGGGTGCCGCTGCCGGGGAATGCGGACGTGTGGCCGATCGAGGTGCGCGCGGATGGCGCTCCGGTCGCGGTGCTCGATCACGATGGAAATCCGTCGGTGCGGTTGGGCGCGGGGACAGTGCGGATCGAGGGCGCGTTTCGCTGGAATGAAGTGCCGCAGCGCCTCCCGCTCCCGCGCGAGATTGGCATCCTCGCGCTCGTCATCGACGGCCAGCCGGTCGATGCGCCCGCGTGGGATGCGCAGGGGTTTCTGTGGCTGAAACGCGATGGCTCGACCGAGGAGGCGGACAAAAATTTTCTCTCGGTGAAACTTTCCGCGGCGATCGAGGACGGGATCCCGCTGTGGCTGCGCACGGAGATCGAGCTGATCGTCTCGGGGAAAAGCCGCGAGGAAGACCTCGGCACGATCCTGCCCGAAGGCTGGAAACTCGCGGCGGTCGAATCGCCGATTCCCGTCGCCGTGGATGACGCGGGGAAAATGAAAGCGCAGGTGCGCGCGGGAAAATGGACCGTGAAAGCGGATGCGTTTCGTTTCGATAACCCGAAGGAAATCCGCTACGCGCCTAACGCGAAACCTGCGGCTGCCGAGGAACTCGTCGCCTTCCGCGCGCGGCCCGATTTCCGCACCGTCGAAATCACGGGAGCGCCGTCCATCGACGTGTCGCAAACCACTTTCCCCGAGCAATGGCGCGAGCTGCCCGTGTATCGCTGGGACACGACCGCGCCTTTCCAAATCGCCGAACGGATGCGCGGCATGGGCGATCAAAAACCCGCCGGCCTCAAGATCGCGCGCGAATGGTGGCTCGATGAAAACGGCGGCGCGCTCACGTTTCGCGATCACCTCACCGGCGCGATGCAGCAAACGTGGCGGCTCGACGCGGCGGACGGCCAGGATCTCGGCTCCGTGCGCAGCGGCGGGCAGGGCCAGCTCATCACGCGCAATCCGCAAAACGCCGCGCCCGGCGTGGAAATCCGTACGCGCAATCTCGCCCTCGAAGCCACGGGCCGCATGACGCGCGCCGCGTCGATGCCCGCGACCGGCTGGCGCTCCGATGCCGACGCGCTCACCGTCACACTCAATCTCCCGCCCGGCTGGCGGCTCTTCGCGCTCTTCGGCGCGGACTGGGTGCGCGGCGACTGGCTCACCGCGTGGACGCTGCTCGATCTCTTCCTGCTGCTCATCTTCACGCTCGCGGTCTTCCGGCTGTGGGGATTTTTCGCCGCGCTGCTCGCGTTCGCCGCGTTCGGCCTGTCGTATCACGAACCTGGCGCACCGCGTTATCTCTGGCTCATCCTGCTCGTCCCGCTCGCGCTCCAGCGCGTGGTGCCGGAGGGATGGGCGCGGCGTTTGGTGCTTTGTGGAAAATGGATCGCGCTCGCGGCGTTCGTGCTCGTGCTCGTGCCCTTCATCGCGAAGCAGGTGCAGCAGGCGTTGTATCCACAGTTGGAGCGCGTGGGTGATGGAATGACCGTCTCCGAATTAGGCTACTCGACTGAGACAAATAACGAACCCTTTCCAAGTGTCGAAGTCCGTCCAGGCAATAGCGCTAAGCTCCAATCGAAACTCGAAAGAACCATCATTCCGAGGATGGAATTCAAGGATGCAACCATCCGTGAATCAATAGAGTTTTTGAAATTGAAAAGCGTCGATCTCGATCCGGACGATCCGAAAACCGGCGTTAATATCGTTCTCAAGCCCGATGCAGATCACCGTGAGATCGAAACCCGAATCACCGTTTCTCTATCGAATGTTCCATTGATCGAAGCACTCAGGTACGTATGCGGCCTAGCCAATCTAAAGTTGACGATTGAGCCTTATGCAGTCGTCGTCGTTCCCACCAGTCTTACTCGATTCTCCAGCGAGTCCACTGACTTCAATTCTCCTGAAGCGGCACCCGCCGGCATCCCGGCCCTCGCCGAACCAGTGGGAGCTTTGCCGCGCGGCCTTGCTAACGTGGCACTGTTTAGGAAGACGTCATCCAGCGACAACCTTAAGTACGCTGCGGAAGCCCGCATCCAAACCGGCCCCGGCGTGCCTGAGTGGCAATGGCGGGCGGTGCGCTTTGGCTGGAATGGGCCGGTGTCCGCTTCGCAGCAAGTGAAGCCCATCCTCATTTCGCTCACGCTCGAACGCTTGCTCACCGCGCTGCGCGTGGCGCTGCTGCTCGCGCTCGCGGGCGTGCTGCTGCGTGCGCGAAAGATCGGCGGCGCGTCTTCCCCCGGAAAAGCGAAGGCCGTGGCGATTCTCTTGTTTGCAGGGTTTGCGACCCATTCGGCATCGGCGCAGTCACCGATTCCTGATTCCACCACACTCGAAAAACTCCGCGAGCGGCTTCTCGAAAAGTCCGACGCTTTTCCACATGCCGCGGACATTCCATCGGTCGCGCTCACGCTCGCCGACCGCAAGATTACGATCGACGCGGAGATTCATGCGGCGGTTCGCACGGCGGTGCCGATGCCGGGAAAACTGCCTGCGTGGTCGCCGCTCACGGTGCTCGTCGATGACAAGCCGGAGGTCGCGCTGCGCCGGGACGATGGCTACCTCTGGCTCGTGCTGGAGGCGGGCGTGCATCGCGTGCGCGTCGAGGGTTCGCTCGCGAATGTGACCGAGTGGGAGTGGACTTTTCTCCTCAAACCGCGGCAGGTGAAAATCGACGCGCCGGACTGGAACATCACCGGCGTGCGGCCCGGCGGCGTGCCGGAGGCGCAGGTGTTTTTTGTGTTGAAACAAAAAGCCGAAGCTGCGGCGGCGGCCTACGAGCGGCAGGATTTGAAGAGCATCGCCGAGGTCGATCGCAGTCTCGAACTCGGCCTCGTGTGGCAGGTGCGGACGACCGTCACGCGGCTCTCGCCCGCGGGCAAGGCCGTGGCGCTGCGCGTGCCGCTGCTGCCGGGCGAAAACGTGCTCACTTCCAACGCGGTGGTGAAGGACGGCTTCATCGAAGTGCGGCTCGGCGCGCAGGAGCAGACGTTCGCGTGGGAGAGCGGGCTCGCGGTCGGGAATGCGCTCGCGCTCGCGACGCGCGCGGACGATGCGTGGGTCGAGCGGTGGCATCTCGTCGCGTCGCCGGTGTGGAATGTGGGCATCGCGGGACTCACGCCCGTTTTCGAGCCGGGGAATGCGGACCTCGTGCCGGTGTGGCAGCCGTGGCCGGGCGAGAAAGTCGATCTCGCGATCAGCCGCCCGGAAGCCATCGCGGGCGCGACGATGACGGTGAGCCACGGCGCGCACGAAATCACGCTCGGCAAACGCCAGCGCACTTCGCAGCTCGGCCTCTCGCTGCGATGCAGCCTGGGCGAAGACTTCCTTGTGGAGCTGCCCGGCGATGCGGAAATCACCGCGCTCACGCACAACGAAAAAGCGATCCCGGTGCGCAAGGATGGCGGCAAACTCATCATCCCGCTGCGGCCCGGCGAGCAGAGCGTGAGCATCGCGTGGAAGACGAACGTCGCGCTCGGCGTGCGCGCGACGGCGGAGGAAGTGCGGCTGCCCGTCGAGAGCGCGAACATTCAAACCACAATCAACGTGCCGTCGGATCGCTGGGTTTTGTGGGCGGACGGACCGCGCCGCGGACCCGCCGTGCGTTTCTGGGGAATCCTGCTCTGCTCGCTGCTCGCCGCGATCGCGCTCGGTCGCGTCGCGCGTTCACCCATTCACACGATCGAATGGATGCTCCTCGTCATCGGCCTCACGCAAGTCCCGCTCCCCGCCGCGCTCGCCGTGGTCGGCTGGCTGTTTTTCCTCGGCTGGCGCGGCAGTCCCGCGTTTCAAACCCTCGGCAACAAAAGCTACAACGCGCTGCAAATTTTCCTCATCGCGCTCACCGTCGCCGCGCTCGGCGTCCTGCTCACCGCCGTCGGCGAGGGACTGCTCGGGAATCCCGAAATGTTCATCGTCGGCAACGGCTCCACGCCCGCCGAGCTCCGCTGGTTTCAGCCGCGCAGCGAGAGTCTGCTGCCCCGTCCCGGCTGTTTCTCGATCTCGATCTGGTGGTATCGTTTCTTCATGCTCGCGTGGGCGCTGTGGCTCGCCGCCTCGCTGATCCGCTGGCTGCGCACGGGATGGCAAAATTTTAGCACCGGCGGATTTTTCCGCAGGAAACCAAAAACTGCGCCCGCGCCGCCCCCGCTGCCCGTGCAGCCGTGACAGACAAGGACGCGCGGCCCGGGAACTCCGGGTAGCACGCTCGTCCCGAGTGTTGGCGAAGGCGTCCCGCCTTTGCGGACTTCCCTGCGCGTCCGCAACTCGTGGCACATTCATCTTTCCTGCGATCCACAATGAAGAAAGTTCGTTTTGGCGGGACGCCAAAACCAACGCGCGAGACGCGCGTGCTACCCGGATTCTCACCAGCGCGCGCTCTTCAACTGCGCCACCATCAATCATACGCACCATGCCCTCACCGCCAAAAAACTCGTTGACGCAAACCACGGCGCTCCCTACTTTCCGCGCACTTTCATCAAGAGTGACCGAGGGACTGGCCCGTTGAAGTCACGGCAACCGCTCGATATTTGCGCAGGCAAAGATCGGGGACCGGGTGCCAAATCCAGTGCTGCGCGAGCGGCAGAAGATGAAGGAGATCAGTTCCGCGTCAGCAGGCTGATTCCCCGACCTTCCCAAAACTCGGTGAAAGTTTTTCCAGACTCATGCAAAAACCATCACCCTTTTTCAGCAACCTGAAGTGTCGCGAGTGCGGCAAACTTTACGAGAAGCAGGCGATCCATGTCTGCGACTTCGACTTTGGCCCGCTCGAGGCGGCTTACGATTACGAGGCGATCCGCGCGGTGCTCACGCGCAAGGTCATCGAGGCACGCCCGCAATCCATGTGGCGCTACCGCGAACTGCTGCCGATCGACGGCGAGCCGACGGTGGGCACGCAAGTCGGCTTCACGCCGCTCATCAAGGCGGACCGGCTCGCAAAGGTGCTCGGGATTCGCGAACTCTACATCAAAAACGACACGGTGAATTATCCCACGCTGTCGTTTAAGGATCGCGTCGTCTCCGTGGCGCTGAGCCGCGCGATCGAGTTGGGTTTCAAAGTGGTCGCGTGCGCCTCGACGGGAAATCTCGCGAACTCCGTGGCCGCGAATGCCGCGAGCGCGGGGCTGAAAAGCTACGTGCTCATCCCCGCCGATCTCGAGCAGGGCAAGGTGCTCGGCTCGCTCGTGTATGGCACGAATGTCGTCTCCATCCACGGCGCGTACGATCAGGTGAACCGGCTCTGCTCCGAGATCGCGGGCAAGTATGGATGGGGCTTTGTGAATGTGAACCTGCGTCCGTATTATGCCGAGGGATCGAAGTCGATGGGCTTCGAGATTTGCGAGCAACTCGGCTGGCGCATCCCGCGGCACACCGTCGTCCCGATGGCCTCCGG
>JAYVRQ010000014.1:0-9133 GCA_043776145.1 Chthoniobacteraceae bacterium | reverse complement strand
CGGAAGTCATCCCGCGCGATCCGCAAAATCCGCCCGCGCTCGCGCGCTACTGCCGCGAGCGGCTCGCGGGTTACAAAGTGCCGCTGCGATTTGAAATGGTGGAATCGCTGCCGCGCACGCCGAACGGAAAATTGCAGCGATGAACGGGGAACGAATCGCACGCCACTTTCGCGGGCGCTGGCTGCAAGGGTACGCGCGCGGAAAGCTGCGCAGCGATCCGGTGTACGCCGCGTCGTTCGAGCGCATCGGCGCCTCGCCGCTCCCGCTGCTCGACATCGGCTGCGGCCTCGGGCTGCACGCTTTCTATCTGCGCGAACGCGGCTTCGCGCCGCCGATCCTCGGGCTCGATGTGGATGCGAAAAAGATCGCCGCCGGGCAGGCCGTCGCGGCGGCTCGCTATCGCGATGTGACGCTGCGGCTCGGCGATGGTGTCGAACTGCCGGAATTTTCGGGGAACGTGAGCCTGCTCGATGTGCTGCATTATTTTTCCCCGACCGCGCAAGCCGCGCTGCTCGCCGGGCTCGCGCGACGCACGGCACGAGAAGGCTGGTGCATCATCCGCACGACGCCGGACGACGGGAGTTGGCGCTTCCGCGCGACGCTAACGCTGGAATGGTTCGCGCGCGGGATTGCGTGGATGGCGCGGCCAGTCGTCGCGTTTCCGACGCTCGCTTCGATCGCGCGCGCCTTTCCCGAGGCGGAGTTTTCGCACGACATCCGCCCACTCTGGGGAAGGACGCCGTTCAATAGCTGGCTGCTGGCGTTTCACCACCGCTGACGAGCTGCGCGACTGCGGTTTGTGCGGAGCGTTCGCCGCTGGCGATCAGCTCCCGCGCCAGCACTGGCCAGGGCTGGCTGGCGGGCGCGGTGATCGGCATCCCGATGCGCGGGCGCGGCGTGACGGTCTCGACCGGCACGATGATTTTTCCCGCGCGGCGGGCGAGTTCGAGTTTCCAGCGGAGCAATTCATCGGCGGCAAGCTGATGACCGGCGAACATCGCGCCGGGAAAATTCAGCCGCTCGGGATGCGCGCGCGATTGCAGCATTTCATCGTGCAGCAGACTGTGCGTGACGATGTGCGTGATCGCGGGATCGTCGATCCACTGCTCGACGGGGACGACGCAGCCGAGCCCGCCATCCCAAAGCAACTCGCCATCCATTCGGCGCGGCGCGAGGAAACCGGGCAGCGCGCAACTCGCGAGGACCGTCCCGACGAGCGGGCCGCTGTTGCGCAATTCGACGGCGTTCGTGCGGAGATTCGTAACCGCGAGATGCAGCCGTGCGGCGGGACAATTCTCGATGCGCATTTCGCCGACGAGATCGAGGAGCACCCGCTCGAATTTGTACCCGAGCAGGACGGCGGGCACTCCGCTGCGTCCGAGAAAAGTGCCGAGCGCGCGCAGCGGGAAACTGCGCTCGCGGAAATGGCGCTTGAAATCAGGACACGTGAACGCGGCTTCGATGGCGTCCAATTTCAATCCCGCTGCGTGCAACCCCGCGAGCAGCGCGCCTGCGGACGAACCGGCGACGGCGTGCGGTTTCCAACCGCCCGCGATGAGTCCGCGCAGAAATCCGAGGTGTGTGGGAAAGCCAAGAAAGGATGCGCCGAAGGCGACGGCGAGGCGGGGTTCAGACATGGGAAACGCGGGTGCGATAGAAAAGAAAAACGGGCGCGCCGAGCAGCGACCAGCACGCATAAAGGCCGAAGCCGCCGAGCGAGATGAGCACCGCCGCACCCGGCGGCACACCGCAGAGCGCGCCGAACAGCGTCTCGAAACTTTTTTCCCGCAGCCCGATGCCCGAGAGCGTAACGGGGAGCATCGTGATGACGTCGATGACCGGCATGACGGAGAAAACATCCGCGAGCGGAAGCGGCGTCGCGAAGGCGCGGGCGGCGCAATAAAAGATGAGGAAATGCGCGGCGAATGCGATGCACGAAAGCGCCAGCGTCGCCAGCGCGCGCGCGCCGCCTTTCAAAAAGAGAGCAAAGATGCCGGAGATTTCGAGGATGTGCGTGCGCATCGGGAGCCAGCGCGGATGCAGGCCGCGCAGACTGGTGAAGGCCCAGAACGCGAGAGCCGCAGCGGTGATCGTGAGCGCGATGAGGACGGCGTGCAGGATCGCGGCGCTGACGGGCGTGCGCTCGAACCATTCACGGCGCAGCGTCGCGACCGTGAACGCGGCGGCGAGGATGACGACGAATCCGCTGAGCCGGTCCATGAGCGCCGCGAGCACGCCGCCCATTTTCCGATCGGGAAACTGCGCGGCGAGCCACGCGATTTTCACCGCATCTCCGCCGACCGAACCGGGCAGGAAGAGCGTGGCGAAAAGCCCCATGAAATGCAGCGCCGCCGCGCGTCCCAGCGCGACGGGGAGGCCCGCGAGCCGCAGGCAGCACCACCAGCGCAGAACGCCCGCGAGTTCCCCCGCGCCGCCCGCGAGCAGTCCGAACGCGACCCAGCGCCCATCCGCCACGCGCCACAGCGAGGCGGCTTCGTTGCGCACGCGCGCGTCGCCGAAAATCCAGACGAGCAGCGCGACGGTGACGAGCGTCTGGAGGATGGGAAGGAGCTTGCGCGGCATCGGCGAGGTGGAGGCTAGGCGCACGGGGGTCGTGAGAAGGAGAATAAAACGCAGCGGCTTGACCGCCTTCGACCCGCCGCTAACCTCCCGCCCCTTCTCCAGCGCGTCTCATGGCCTCCAATCCGAAATCCGAAATCCGAAATCCGAAATCGAAAAAAGCCTACGCCGCCGCCGGGGTGGACGTGGACCTCGGCAACCGCGTCAAGAGCGGCATCCACGCGCTGGTGAAAGGCACGCACGGGCCTGAAGTGCTCGGAAAAATCGGCGGATTCGGCGGATTGTTCCGCCCCAATTTCAAAGGAATGCGCGACCCCGTGCTCGTCTCCAGCGTCGATGGCGTGGGCACAAAACTGAAAGTCGCCTTCGCGCTCGACCGGCACGACACGATGGGGCAGGACTTGGTGAATCATTGCGTGAATGACATCGCGGTGCTCGGCGCGCGACCGCTGTTTTTTCTCGACTACATCGGCGCGGAAAAACTGGAGCCGCTCGTCTTCCAGCAATTGCTCCGCGGTTTCGCCAAAGCCTGCAAACAAGCGGGCTGCGCGCTGGTCGGCGGCGAGACGGCGCAAATGCCCGGCATGTACCGCCCCGGCGAATACGATCTCGCCGGCACGATCGTCGGCGTGGTCGATCGCCCGAAAATGATCGACGGATCGCGGATCGCGCCCGGCGACATCATCATCGGCCTGGCCTCGAATGGGCTGCACACGAACGGCTACTCGCTCGCGCGAAAAGTCCTGTTTGAAAAAATGAAACTCGCGCCCGCGTCGAAGCTCGACGGCGTGGCGAAAACGCTCGGCGACGAACTGCTGCGCACGCATCGCAACTACCAGCCGCTCCTCGCGAGCCTGCCGCCCGGCATGGTGCGCGGGCTCGCGCACATCACCGGCGGCGGGCTCGTGGACAATCTCCCGCGCGTTCTCCCAAAAACATGCGACGCCGTGATCGACACGCTCGCGTGGAAAACTCCCGCGATTTTCCAACACATCGAACAGGGCGGGAAAGTCGATCACGCCGAGATGTATCAGGTCTTCAACATGGGCATCGGCATGACGATCATCGTCGCGGAAAAAGACAGCGCGGAAGTGCTGCGGCGGACGAAGGGAAAAGCGATCGGCGAAGTCCAGCCGGGAAGCGGGATCGTCGGGTTGGAGTTCTGAGCCGCCGAAATTTCCGTTGTCAGGCACCGCTGAATCCACTAATGCCTCCCGCAACTTATGAAGCGACTTCTTTTTCCGGTCACTGCCGCGCTCTGCGTTTTTTCGCTGGGTGCCTGCAATCCCAAGCAGGAACCAAAGCCCAAGAACCCCGGCGGTTTTCATAAACCTCAACAGCCGGCGAATCCGAACGAGGATCCGAACGAGGATCCGCCGGAAAAGCCGGAAAAACCGGGACCATCCGAACCGACCCATCCCGGCAGCGAAACGCCGCCTGCGCCGACGGCTCCTCCGCAAACGAAGAACTACGAGTATGGCAAGCCGGTTCCCGGCAAACCCGGCTTCGTCACCAGCCCGTACGCGCCCGCCGCAGGTTACGTCGATGTGCGCGGCTTCGGGCCCGCGACGGAAGTGAAGGATCCCTACACCGGGAAAATTTTCCTCGTCCCCTAGAACAAATCGCCCCCCTCCCCGAAGCCCGGCCTGAAAGCCTTCGTGTTTTCTGGCCGGGCTTTCTCTTTCACGCCATGTCGCATTCCATCGCCATCATCGGTCCCGGTCTCCTCGGCGCGTCCATCGCGCTCGCGGCGCGGCGCTCCGGCGATGCGCGCGTGGCCATTTGGGCGCGGCGTCCGCAGATCGTCGAGGAAGTGCAGGCGCGGGAAATCGCGGACTTGGTTTCCACCGATCTCGCGAGCGTGGTCGCGGATGCGGAGACGATCGTGCTCTGCGTTCCCATCGGCGCGATGCCTGCGCTGGCGCGTGAAATTTTGCCGCACCTGCCGCCGCGCGCGCTCGTCACCGATGTCGGCAGCGTGAAGGCGAATGTGGTCGCGGAACTCAGCGCAATTTTTCGCGGACGCGGACGTTTCATCGGCAGTCATCCGATGGCGGGCTCGGACAAGGCCGGACACGCGGCGGCGACGGCGGAGTTGTTTGACGGGCGCGTGTGCATCGTCACGCCCGATGCGGCGACCGCGCCGGATGCGCTCGCGGATGTGACTTCGTTTTGGGAATCGCTCGGCTGCCGCGTCCGCACGCTCGCGCCCGCGGAGCACGATGAAGTCGTCGCACTCGTCAGCCATCTCCCGCACCTGCTCGCCGCGACGCTCGTCAACACCGTCGCCGAGCGAAATGCAGGCGCGCTTGATTTTCACGGCCCCGGATTTTTCGACACCACGCGCGTCGCCGCCGGGCAGCCCGAGCTGTGGGCGGAAATCCTGCGCACGAACAGCGCCGCCGTCCGCGCGAGTGCGGACGCGATGATTGAAAAGCTGCGCGAAATCACCACACTGCTCGACCATGAAGAACCGATGAAAGAATTCCTCAACCAAGCCAAAACCTTGCGCGACACCCTGCGCCTCACGTCCAAAGATGTCTGATTGGAAAATCCGCCGCGCGCCGGCCATTCACGGCGAGATCACCGTCCCCGGCGACAAAAGCATTTCGCATCGCGCCGTAATGCTCGCGGCCATGAGCAACGGCCCGTGCGTCATCCGCGGCTTCCTCGCGAGCGAGGACTGCCTCAGCACTGTCGCCGCCATCCGCGCGCTCGGCATCGAGATCGAGCGCCCCGACGACGACACACTCGTCGTCCACGGACAGCGCCGCGTTTTCACCGCGCCGCGCGGCGACATCGACTGCGGAAACTCCGGCACCACGATGCGCCTGCTGGCCGGAATCCTTGCCGGGCAGCCGTTTCGCAGCCGACTCATCGGCGACGCCTCGCTCACGAAGCGCCCGATGAAGCGCATCATGGAACCGCTCCAGGAGATGGGCGCGAACATCCGCGCCGAGGGCGAAAACCACCGCCCGCCGCTCGTCATCGAAGGCGGAAAACTTTCGCCCATTCACTACATCTCGCCGGTCGCCAGCGCGCAGGTGAAAAGCGCGGTGCTGCTCGCGGGCATGTTCGCGACGGGCAAGACGAGCGTCACCGAGCCGAGCCAGAGCCGCGATCACACGGAGCGGATGCTGGAATATTTTTTGGTGCGCCCGCAAAAGCACGATCTCACCGTCTCGATCCACGGCGGCTTCACGCCCGAGTCGCGCGACTTCCAGGTGCCCGGCGATATTTCGAGCGCCGCGTTCTGGCTGGTCGCCGCCGCCGCGCATCCGCGCGCGCATTTGCTCGTGAAAAATGTCGGCCTCAACAACACGCGCACCGGCATCATCGGCATCCTCGTCCGCATGAACGCGCATGTGCGCGAGGCCGTGCAGATCAAGGAAGCCGAGCCGCTCGGCACCATCGAGATTCAAGGCGCGCGGCTGAAAGGCACCGTCATCGAGGGCCGGGAAATTCCGAACGTCATCGACGAAATCCCGATCCTCGCCGTCGCCGCCGCGCTGGCGCAGGGCACCACCGTCATCCGCAATGCGGAGGAATTACGCGTAAAGGAAACCGACCGGCTCACGGCCATCGCGACCAATCTCCGCGCGATGGGCGCGCAGCTCGCCGAGCGCGAGGACGGCCTCGAAATTTACGGCGGCACGCCGCTGCAAGGCGCGCGCGTGCAGAGCTTCGGCGACCACCGTATCGCGATGGCCTTCGCCGTCGCCGGGCTTTTCGCCGAGGGCGAGACCGTGGTGCAGGATGTCGATTGCGTGAACACGTCGTACCCCGGCTTCCACGCGCAGCTCGAGCAGGTCATCAAGGATTCCGGCGATCCGGGCACGCCCGTCATCTCCGGTCTTCCGCCGAGCGAATAAATGCCCGCGCCCGCGCACATCGTCATCGCCATCGACGGCCCGGCGGCGAGCGGGAAAAGCAGCGTTGCGCGCTCGCTCGCGAAGCGGCTTGGCTTTCACTACGTCAACACCGGCGCGATGTATCGCGCGATCACCTGGTTCATCGTCTCGAAAGGCGTCCCCGTCCCCGACACCGGGCGCGTGCAGCAGCTCCTGCATTTCGCCGACATCCAGTGCGGCCTCACGGACGGCGCATCGACGATCCTCATCGACGGCACCGACCCCACGCCGCACCTCGTCTCCGAGGCGGTGAACGCGAATGTTTCCGCCGTCGCCAGCATCGCCGAAGTGCGCCGTCTCCTCGTCGCCAAACAGCGTGTCTATGCCTCCGGCGGCGACGTGGTGATGGAGGGCCGCGACATCGGCTCCGTCGTTTTCCCGGATACGGAATACAAATTTTACATCGACGCCTCCGCCGAAGTCCGCGCCCTGCGCCGGCTGCGTCAGGGCTTGCAGGATTCCATCAGCGCGCGGGACAAAGTGGATTCCACGCGCCGCAATTCCCCGCTCACCATCGCCGAAGACGCCCACGTCATCGACAGCTCGAACCTCACGATCGAAGGCGTCGTCGGCGAGATCATCGGGCGGTTGAAATCAAAGGGGCTGGATGTCGAGCACGTCTGGGCGCGGCGGTAGTTCGGAGAGGGAAAGTGTGCCGCTTCGCGGGTTGGTTTGGGTCGGCGGTTGGAAACGCGCCGCTCCTTGGGCGGCTCGTGTGGCGGTCGCAAAACAGCCTTGGATGAGGTATCCGCCGGTGGGCGCTTCCCAGTCGATCATCTCGCCCGCGACAAAAATGCCGGGCGCTTTTTTCAGCATCAAGTGCTCGTCGAGTTCGCGCCAGCACACGCCGCCCGCGGACGAGATCGCCTCCGCGATCGGGCGCGGGCCGGTGAACGCGAGCGGAAAATTCTTCACCTGCGCGGCAAGCGCGGCGGCGGAATCCCACGCCTGTCCTCCGCTCAGGATCGCGAAGACCGCATCGCTGAGTTTCCACCGCGCGCGCGCTTCGTGGAGAAAGTTCCGGCGAATCGGTCCCATCTTCGCGATGAGTTGTTCGATGGTTGATGAAGGCTTGAAATCAATCGCGAGCGCGGGCGCGGGCATCGCACGCAGTGCGGCCCCGAGCCGGTAGATCGCGCCCCCTTCCAATCCATATTTCGTGATGAGCAATTCGCCGGGCACCGCGACATCACCCACGCGCGCGACGATGCTCTTGAGTGGCTGACCTTCCGCCGCGTCGAGCACCGCGCGCGGCCAGGCGCATTCCCATCCGCAGTTTGCGGCGGTGAGCGGCGCGACTTCGACGCCAAGCGTTTCCAGCAGCGTCGTCCACGCGCCATCCGAACCCGTCTCCGGCCACGACCCACCGCCGAGCGCAAGGATCACTGCGTCCGCGCGGAATGTCCGCACCCCGTCCGGTGTTTGAAAATCCATCTCCCAACCATCGCCGCGCCGCAGTCCGATCCAGCGATGCCGCACCGCAAACTTCACACCCATCTCCCGCAGCCGATGCACCCACCGTCGCAGCAGCGGCGCGGCTTTCATCTCGCGCGGATACACGCGTCCCGTCGAAGCCGCGAATGTTTCCACACCCAGCCCCGCCGCCCACGCACGCAGCGCATCCGCATCGAAGTTCGCGATTAGCGAAGTCCACAACTCCGGCGGTCCCGAATACCGCGCCGCGAATTCCTCGCGCGAAGCCGCGTTCGTCAGATTCAGCCCGCCTTTTCCCGCGACGAGAAACTTCCGTCCCACCGAAGCCTTCGCCTCGAAAAACGTGACCACCGCCCCGCCCGCCGCGGCGACTTCCGCCGCGCGCAAACCTGCCGGTCCACCGCCAATGATTGCGATATTCATGCGCGCATCGAAGCAAACGCACCGCTGGCGTGCGAGTGCGAAGCTCCGGGTGAGACGCAGCCGCCACGCGATACAAACTGAATTCGATGACAAATTTTTAAGATTTTTCGGCGAGATTCCTCTTGTTCCGCGTAAAAAGAGCGTCGATGGATGCCCGCATTGCGTGGAATACCGAAGCGCGTAATGTCGTTGTTCCACTGACTTTGAGCTTCCAGAACGTCGCGGCAAATGGACCCTGTCCGTCTGACAAAGCGTGTAGGACTCTGGCGCATGGGCAGCGTGCCATCTTTCGGCCAACCCCCGTTTGCTTCCCGCCCATGAAAACTAAACTCCGCCTCCTCGTCCTGCTGTTCCTCACCTTGGCGGCCACCCCGGCCTTCGCGCTCAATGCCACATGGAATGCCGCCGCCGATGTGCCGGTGACGGCTGCAACTTACACGGCCACTGGGACGGTGACTTTCGCCCTGAACTTTGCGCCGCCCACGGGGACGAATCTGACCGTGGTGAAAAACACGGGTCTGGGTTTCATCAGCGGCACCTTCACTAATCTCGCGCAGGGGCAGGCGGTGGCACTTAGCTTTGGCGGAGTTAGCTATAACTATGTTGCCACCTACTATGGTGGAACGGGCAACGATCTCGTGCTGCACTGGGCCGAGGGGCGCGCGCTGGCTTGGGGAACGAACTACGATGGCCGCCTGGGCAATGGCACGACTACCAGCAGTAATGCACCTGTGGCTGTGGATCAGACCGGCGTGCTTGCGGGAAGGACCGTGATCGCCGTGTCG
>JAYVRQ010000013.1:0-2745 GCA_043776145.1 Chthoniobacteraceae bacterium | reverse complement strand
TCGCCTTCGAGTTCGTTGCGCAGTTCGCCGAGGACGTACGCGGTGTCGCCGAAACGTCCGAGATGTTCGTGGAGTTTCTCCGTCGTCAGCGGCGCGGTGCGCGCGGTTTCGAGATGGAGCGCGGAAGTCACCGCCAACGCCAACGCCTCGACGCGCATCGGTTCGCCCGCGCGCCCACTCACGCGGAGATCAATCGCGATGCGGCTTCGCGGCGTGATCTTTCCGGCGAACGATTGCTGGAGACGTTTGTTCAGCGCGGGATCGTCGGTCTTCCATACGCGATCGCCAACGCGCAGCTTTCCGAAGTCGATGCGGCCATGCTGGAAAAAAAGGCGCTGCCCCTTCATCTCGAAAATGCGCCCGCCCTGCTCGTCGTTGGTATCGCCGCCGGTGTCGAAGACCACGCCGTCGCCGGGTTTCAGCGGGACGGATGGGACGAATGCGACGTATTCGCGCCCGACTTCCTCAATGCGCCCCGCGAACGGGCCGCGCTTTTTTCCAAAGCGCGCGGAGACGAGTTCCTGATGCTGCACGCCGTGCATCCAGCCCGTGTAGAGGCCGCGCGAAAATGTCATCTCGAGTTGGTAGCGATCCTCGGCGCTCGCGGCGAATTCGCGCTCGGTGAGCGCGGCGTCGATTGCCTTGCGATACACTTGGCACACGGCGGCCACGTATTCCGGCGACTTGAGCCGGCCCTCGATTTTGAAACTCACCACACCTGCCGCGATCAGCGCGGGGATTTCATTTACCGCTGCGAGGTCTTGCGGGGAAAGCAGGTACCGCTTGTCGCCGAGATCGCACACCGCGCCATCGACGATCAACTCGTACGGCATCCGGCACGCCTGCGCGCACTCGCCACGATTCGCGCTGCGCTGGCCGAGCGATTCGCTGGTGAGGCACTGGCCGGAGTACGCGACACACAACGCGCCGTGGACGAAGACTTCCAATTGGCAATCGCCAATTGCCGATTGCCGATTCGCCGACGCGCGGAATTTTTCCAGTTCGCGCAGTGAAAGCTCCCGCGCCAGCACCGCGCGTTCGATGCCGAGGGCGTGCGCGAATTCCAGACCCTCCGGCGAGGTGATCGTCATTTGCGTGCTCGCGTGGATCGGCAGTTCGGGCACGAGTTCGCGCGCCATTCGCACGAGGCCGACATCTTGAACGATGAGCGCATCGACGCCCGCGCGGTTCAGCAGCCGCAGATATTCCGCGGCGTCGGCGAGTTCGTCTGTGAAGACGAGCGTGTTGAAAGCGACGTATGCCTTCACCCCATGTCGGTGACAAAACGCGACGACTTCCGGCAACTCGGCCTCCGTGAAATTATCCGCGCGCAGCCGCGCATTGAAACGCGGTAAGCCGAAGTAAATCGCGTCCGCTCCATTTGCCACCGCGGCGCGCACGCAATCCCATCCACCGGCGGGCGCGAGCAATTCGGGCGTTTGGTTTTGCGACATGGGCCGCATCCTTACGCCGCGAAATCAACGGCGGCAACACGCGCGCACTCCCTCGGCCACGGCGTTTGCGTATTCGCGGAAAATGCTCGGGCGGATGCTCCCGGCGACTTCGCGCTCGCCTTCGTAGTCGCCGGCCTGGATGCGCTCCCAGACTTCGCGGTTGTTCATCGCGTAGGGTTCGAGAAAGACGACCGGACAGCGGTAGAGCCGGTTCGCGAGAAGGTTGCGCGCCCAGACGTATGGGCTCGGGCCGGGGCGGGTGGCGTTGTCGTGCGTGTAAATGTGCGGCGGCAGCGCGAGGCGGCGCGCGAGCGTGTGGACGACCGTGTTGCACGCGGCGAGTTCGGCGTCGGCGGTGCGGCCGAGGAGTTTGAGAAGCATGTCATGGCGCACGTCGTCGTTGCGAAGTTCGGCGGCGCTGCAGGTGCCGTGGATGATGGCGTGCAGGCCGTTGTTCGGCGTGAAGACAGGAGTGCCGGGCTCGCCCCACGCATCGGCGTCGAAGTGCAGACAGAGGACAAGGTCGGGACGGATTTGCGTGTTCACGAGCGCGGCGCGATGGCGGATTTCGGCGACGCGGAAAAAGAGGAGTTCGCTTTGGAATTGGACGGTCTGGCTGCGCGGGGAGCTGTCGGCGTCGGAATAATTTTCGGGGGGATCGGCGATGCCTTCGAGCAGGAGTTCGGCGCGCGCGGCTTCGCGAAAATTTTCGGGTCGATCGGGAGTGGTGGGACCGGGCGCGTCGCGGACGAGCGTGACCTCCGCGCCGAGTGCGGTGAGTTGCGGGGCGAGAAGTCGCGCGACGCGCAGGGTCATGTCGCCTTCGGTGACGGGAAGGGTGTCGCCGATCTGAAACCAGCGGCCTTCCATCTTCGCCCAATCGCTGCCGAGGTGGCCGGGGTCGATGGCGATCTTCACGCCGGCGAGGGGACGCGCGCGGTCGGTGCTCGCGGGAAGCGTGCGCCAGTAGCGCGGGACGGCTTTCGCCTGCGCGTCGTCTTTCGCGAAGCGCAGGGTGAACGTGTCGCCGGGAGCGAGATTTTTGCGGATCACGGCGGCGTCATCTCCGATCTTGATGAGCCCGGCGGCGGTCTGCATCGGCGCGTAGATGGTGTCGAGCAGCCGCGCGAATTCCGCGCGCGTGATCGTTTCCTGAAACGGCTCGAGGTCGCTCCAGTCCGGCGTCGGCGCGAGCGGGCTGAGACGCTGCGCGGACGCGGTGGAAGCGAGCGCGATCACCGCGAGGAGGAGCGCGCGAAACACGTCAGTCGATCGAGACGAGCGTGCCCAC
>JAYVRQ010000012.1:0-9157 GCA_043776145.1 Chthoniobacteraceae bacterium | reverse complement strand
GTTGCTCACCGGATCCGCCGCGCACGGGTCGCACCAGCCCATGTCCCAGGCGTATTCGGTGAAGAGCACACGCATGTCCTCGCGCTTCACGGCGCGGGAAAAAAGATCGCGATAGAATCGCCCGAAATCGTCCTTGATGAAGACCGGCACCTCCGAGTCGCCCGGCAGTTTCACGGTGCGGTAATTGGTCGTCTCGACGCGGCCCTTGCGGGTGAGCGCGTAGATGAAAAGCTCCTGCGGCCCGCTCGCGTTCACGGTGCCGAGCCGGATGGGCAGCCTGAACTTGCGCGTCTTGAACGTGACTTGCAGCGGGCGCAGATAGGTGAAGCCGGTGGCCGCGTGCTTTTCGAGATTCACCTTCGCCACGAAAAATTTCACGTCCTGCTTGATGTAGCTGCCGAGCACCGCGCCCGCGCCTTTGGGAATCTTGTAGCCGTTTTCCGCGAGCCACGTTTCGAGACCGTCGCTCTGCTCGGCGGAGAGAACGACGATGTCGTACTCGCCGACCGTGTAGCTCGCCTCCACCTTCACGCCGAGCGCCGCGCTGCCGTCGCCATGTTTTTCTTTGCGAAATGCGGAACTCTTCTCCTGAGGTGCCATTGAATAGGCAACCTGCACGCACGGATCATCGTCAAAATACTCGACGAGCCGCGGTGCCGAGTAAGCATCGAGATGCGCGAGCAGCGCGGGCTCGATGACTTTCACTGCCTCGCGTTTCAGCACCGTGGGCACGGGGATGACCACGGCGAATTCCTTCGGGTCGCCCTCGTAGTCGTTGGCCATCGTCAGCACCGTCCGCGCGCCGTCCCGCGCGAGGACGACCTGCGATGCTTTGTTGAAAAGTTTGCTGTCGGCCTTGGCGACGTAGAAGCCGCAGAAGGCGAAGGCGTGATTCGCGGCGAACAGCGCGAGGGGAAGCAGCAGATGTTTCATGGAAGCGCGGGTGGTCGTGAGTTTGGACGGATGGGACGGGGAGAAGATTAGCGGGCCGTGGAAAAAACACCCGCTTTTGATTTGGGTGGGCACGGTGCAATTCGGGCGTTTTTTTTGAAAACGCAGAGACGCAGAGGTCGCAGAGGGCGGAGCGCGGCTGCACCGCTCCGCCCTCTGCGTTTTCAAAAAAAACGCGCTACTGCCCGACCGCTTTCAAAATGCCGCCGAGCAAATCCTGCCGCTCCGCGACGCGCGTGAGTTCGAGGTATTTCGGGCCTTCGGCGTAGTCGAGCGCGAGCGTTTTGAAGACGTCGCCGTCGAGCACGAGCAGTTCGACTTTCCGCCGCGCGGGGCTGTCCGCGATGGCGTCCTTCAATCGCTGCCCGGAAAATTTTCGCGCGTTCACGCCGGTGATCGTCATGGCTGGTGCGAGGCCCGCCTTGTCGGCGATGCCGCCGGGCACGATCGCGAGCACCTTGCCATCCTCGCCCGCCGCGAGGCCGAGGCTGCCGGTGGCGTCGATGCTTTTGCGATCCTTCTCGCGGTCGGTCACATGCTCGCTCGGCTTCGGGCTGTATTGCACGCGGTAGCCGAGGGTTTCGAGAAAGTTCAGGCCGAGCACTTCCTTCGGCGCGCTGATGCGGTCGCGGAAAAATGCGTCCCAATCGGCGTCGGCGAGTTCCTTGAGAATGCCGGTCACTTCGGCCAGTTCGTACGGCATCACCGGACGCTCCCCGGCTTTCACGGCGAAGAATTTTTTGCAGAAATCGTCGAGGCTCCGTTTGCCGCCGCTGAGGTCGCGGATGATCGCGTCCGCTTCGAGCCAGACCACGAGCCCCTCGTCGTAATAATCCTGGCTGCGCCGCAGCGCCGCCCACGCGGGACTCTTCGCGCGGAGCTGCCAGCTCGCGATCGCGGTGTCCTCGACCGAGCGCCAGCGGCGTCCGCCCTGATTGCGCAGGAATTCGATTTTGTCCGCGAGTTTCGGCGTGTATTCGGCGGCGGTGAGCAGGCCGCTGCGGACGGTGAGCACTTCGCCGAGATATTGCGTGAGCCCTTCGTAAATCCAGAGCAGCCGCGTGCGCTCCGGCGTGTGGAAATTGGTTGTCACCATCGCCGCGGGGCGGCGGAATTTTCCGCACCACGAATGCACGAACTCATGCGGCAGCAGGTATGCGGGCCAGGTCTTGCGCTTCTTTTCCTCGACGAGTTCGCGTTCGCCGACCGAGTTGAAACTGCACGCGAGATGTTCGAGCCCGTTGTTCGGCACGGCGTCGCTGCACACGACGAGGAAGTGGTATTCGGAAAAATGCGCGCCGCCAAAAAGCGCGACCGCCTCGGCGACGAGCGCGCGGTATTTCGCGATGAGTTTGTCGTCGATGGCGATGGCCGCGGCGGACTCGCTGACGAGATCGAGAAAGGCGGGCGGCGTGCCTTTGCTGGAAACGTCGATCGTGCGGAAATGCTCGCCGCAAATGAGCGGACAATCGACCACGCGCCGCAGCGGGTCCGATTGAAAGGCGACGGTGTACGGCTGGTCTTGCGGCGTGACCGCAGGCGGCGCATCGGGCCGCAGCGCCGTGCCGTAGCGCCAGCCCGCGGGCAGCGTCACGCGCACGGTCGCGGTCGCGGTGTCGATCGAGGCGGTCTCGGGATAAATGAGGACGGTGTTCCAATTGATGACGCCGAGCAGCGAATTGCCGAAACTGTCCACTCCCGACGAGTTGGCGTTCGGCTGATTGCAGATGTAGTCGATCTTCGCGACCACACGATCGACGCCCGCCGGCACGGTGAGATGAAAGCGCGCCGGTTCCTCGTCATCGCGCCGCCACGCGACGACCCCGCCTTTCACCGTCTCGAAACGCAGCCCGCCGAGATTTGCGACCGGTCCGCCGGGTGCGTGGACGCCGGGAATCCATTTCGGATACCACACGACGAACTCGCCCGGCGTCGCGGGAATCTCGACGCGCGCGTGCAGCAGCGCGCGGGAGATTTCGGTGGCATCGACATCGAGCGTGAGATTCGGCGCGGCGAAGGCGTGGGTGGCGAGAAGGACGGCGGCGAGGAGGAGTTTCATGCGCGCGGAGTGTTTGGATTTGAATTCGCGAATGCAAGCGGAGGGATCGGCGGATGTGGCTTGCCGCTCCAGCGGCGAGCCACGTATCGCTACGCCGCATGAAATTCCTCGCCTGCCTTTTCGCGCTGGTCGCCGCCGCCTCCGCGCGCGACTTCGATCTGCGGCGGGACACGTTCGCCTTCTCGAACGACACCGCTTGGAAATACGGCGTGGACGAGGCGGGCGTGCTCCACATTTCCAAACGCGAAAAGCCCGCGGAATTCGCGCACCGCTGCTTCGTGCTCACGCGCGCGGTGCTGCAGTTTCAGCAGTTCGCTCGCTTCGCGCCGGAGCAGCCGAAGGTGTCGCGCGAGGAATACCGGCGGCTCGTGCGCGCGGTCTGCCGCATCCCGGTTTGGAGCAGCGGGCCGCGCGGAAGGCTGATGATTCCAGGCTTCCGCGACCTGCGCAGTTTCAGCGTCGCGTACGAGGGTTTGCTGAAAGACGAACTCGGCAACTGGCTGCCCACGTATTTTCGCCTGGGAAACTGGCGGCTCGTCATGGGCCATCCGCGTTCCGGCCAGGCGAGGGTCGCGCGCTGGCTCGCCGAGTCGCTCAATGCGGGCCGCGTGCGCGCGCTCTACCTCTCGCGCTTCCCGCACATGAATCACGCCGTCATCGTCTATCGGATGCAGCGCGAGTCCGGCGGCGATTTGCGCTTCACCGTGTACGATCCGAACTACCCCGCCGCGCCGACTTCACTGCGCTACGTCGCCGCGCGGCGCAGTTTCGATTTTGAAAAGCGATGGTATTTCCCCGGCGGGCAGGTGAACGCGATGCGAATTTACCTCTCGCCGCTGCATTGAATCCAAGGAGATCCTTCAGTTAGTTCTCGCGGAGGATGAAGCGGAAGAACTGCCGGTCGCCCAGGCGCGGGCTGGCGATGGAGACGGGGCCGCCAGGCGTGGCGAGGCCGGCGTTTCCGGCGACATTCCAGAGCGACCAGTTGGCGAGATCGGTCGAGGTTTCGATTTGGAAGGAACGGTTCGCGGGGAGCGTTGCAGTGAGCGCGATGTTCGCGCCGGGCGCGGAGAGTTGCTGGGTGAAAAAGGCGATTCCGTTTTGCGGCGCGGTGCTGGCGAGAAATTCCTGCGCGTTCGTCTGGCCGTCGAGGTCGGCGTCGAAGGCGGGGTCGCCTTCCGCGGAGTTTGGGGAGCCGAAATTCGCGAGCCGCCATTGCGCGTAGGTTTGCTGCGCGGGGAGCGCGGCGATCCATTCGGTGAGCAGCGCGATGGCGCTTGGATCGAGTTCGTTGCTGCCGAGCGGGGGCATTCGCGTGAAGCCGTTTTGCACGGCCACACGATTCAGCACGATGCTGAGCGCGGTGTTGCCGCGGACGATGAGGCGGTTGTCGGAGTTGCCGCCGTTTTGCGTCGCGACGCCATCGATGAGGCCGGTCTGTGCGAGCGTGCGATGCGCGCGCGCATCGAAGCTCGGCGGTGCGATGAGCGTCGCGGGCTGATGGCAGTTGGCGCAATTCACATCGAGATAGCTGCGCACGCGCGCCTCGACGGGGAATTGCGTTTCTTCCGCGCGGAGATGGCGCGGAAGCAGATTCGGCGAGTCGGGCGTGTTGGAAAAGTAGCCCGCGCTTTGCAGCAGCGTGAGCTGGTTCCCCGCGAAGCCGTGGATGTTTTCCACGCGATTCATCTGCCGCGTGTTGAAGGAAAGCGCGTGGCCCGCGCCGGGATTGTGGCACGTCACGCATTCGCCGCGACTCGGGATGCGGTAGTGCTGCACGCCGACGCCGGTGATCGCGATGTCGAACGTCTCGCCGCCATCCGCGACGAGCGCGGCCTCGGTTTGCGCGGCGTTCCAGCGGTAGCTCACGCCGTAGCTGCCGGTCGCATTTTTCACGAGCACGCGCGTTTCGATCCGCTGCGATGTCGCGGGATTTCCGCGCGTGGTTTCGAGGTCGAAATGTTTCACCCAGATCGTCCCGGTCGGGAAAGTCCACGCGCTATCGCGGCTCCACGTCAGCGTGCTCACGGCGTCGGGCACGATGAACCAGCGGCGCTTGTTCGCGTAGTCGCTCCAGAAGGAAACATTCGGCGCGTAGGGCAGCAGACCCGGCGCGGGCGAGAGGTCGGTGAGGTCGGAGAAAAGTCCCGTCGCGCTCAGCGTCGCGGGATAGTTGATGGTGTCGGTGCCCGCGACGAGCCGCTGGATGCGGCCTTCCTGAATGTCCGCCATCAGCACGTCGCCATTCGACGGGTCCGCGGCGAACGCGACCTGTCCCGCATTTCCCGTGAGCCGCTCGATCGTGACCGCGGGCGTGCGGCGCAGCGCCCAGATGTGGCTGTCCACGTAGTCGGCGAAAATATACGCGCCGGTGAGCGACGGGATGTTTGCGCCGCGATAGACGATGCCGCCGGTGACGCTGTGGCCCTGATTGGTGCCGTTGCCGACGACGTATTCGTAGAGCGGATTCGTGTAAGTAAAACCGGGCAGCGCCTCGCCCGCATTCGGCCCGGCGATGTTTCCCTCGCGCCACGACCAGCCAAAATTTCCGCCGTTCGTCGCGAGATTGATTTCCTCGCGCGCATCCTGCCCGACATCGCCGATGAGGATTTCCCCCGTCGGCGCATCCACGGAAAAGCGGAATGGATTGCGCAGCCCGACCGAGAAAAATTCCGTCCGCACATTGGCGGCGGGAAGGTTCACGCCGTTGAAGGGCACCGTCGCATTTGCGGTCACGAATGGATTGTTCGCAGGCACCGAGTAACGCGCGATGCCCGCGTCGCGCGGCACCGAGGCGTGGAGATTCGGCTCGGGATTTCCAGGCAGTTTGTCCACATCGAGCCGCAGCAGCGCGCAGTGGAAATTGAGGTCGATGCGCTGGCCGTAGCGGCGCGAATCGTTCTGCCCGCCGCCGTCTCCCGCCGAGACGTAGAGATAACCGTCGTTGCCGAAGTGCATGTCCGTGCCGAGATGAAATCCATTCGGGTCCGCCTGCTGAATGAGCACGACTTCGCTCGCCGTGTCCGCCGCGTTCGCATTTCCCGCCTGCGCGGTGAAGCGCGCGATGCGGTAGTAACTCTGCCCGCCCGCCTGCACGGAATACCAAACGAAGAGCCGGCGATTCGCCGCGTGCTGCGGATGAAACGCCATGCTCATCAACCCGCGATCCACGCTCGTCAGCAGCGTCTCGCCGCGCGACGTGCAGAGCGCCGCGAGATCGAGGAAAACAGACGAACTGGGCGCAGCCACATTCGGCACGACCCGAATCACGCCGCCGCGCTCGACCACGAAAAGCCGCTGCGCGTCGCCCGGCACCGTCGCCATATTGATCGGCTGCGTGAAAGTGAGCGCGCCGAACGCGGGCGTGGTCGTGTAGGTCGTCGCGGGTGGCGCGAGCGGCACGTTCAGCGTCGCATTCGGAATCCGCAGCGAAGTCGCGAACGTGAGCGTCACCGCGACCGGCGTCGCGAATCCGCCCGCGCTGTTCACGCGATACGTGAAGCTGTCCGTCGCGGGCGCGCCCGTCGTGTGCGTGTAAAGAATCCGCCCGCTCGCATCCGGCACCGCCGTGCCGCTCGCGGGCGGCGTGACGACTTGCACAGTCGCGGGATTTCCACCCGGCGCATCGTTTGCCAGCACGGCGACGCGCACTTTTTGCCCATGATGCAGCGTTGCCGAATCCGGCTGGAGCACCGGCGACGCGAACGACGCATCCGGCCCCGCCGCGAAGCTCGCCGTGATGTCCGCGGGCGTGAGCGCGTGATCGTAGATTCGCACTTCATCGTAGCTCGCATTCGCCGCCGCGAGGCTGTTCCACTGCGAGCGCCCGAGCCAGTTGTTCACGTCCTCGATTTCGCTCAGGTGAAACGCGACGCTGCCCGTGCCGGCGAGCACTCCGTTGCGATACCACGACACCGTGCCGCCGCCCGGCGTGTCCTGAAACGTGAAGACGTAGTGGTAAGTCGTCCCCAGCGTCGTCGCGAGATTCGTGTCGAGATACAGCGGCGTGCCGCCGTTGATGCGCGAGCCCTGCCGCTGCGTGTTGATGTTCGTGTCGCGATTGAAGAGCAGCGCGAGGCCATCGCTCGTCTCGGATGTCGGCACATTCGCGGGCGTCGTGCCCGTCCACTCGCCCGGCGCGCCCGCGCCATCGCCCGCGATGTTCATGCGGCCAAAGTCGAGCATGAGCTGGAAATTGCGCGCGGTGTTCGGCGCGGCCCAAATCTCCACGGTCAGATTCGTCTTCGACGATACGATGCCGTTCGGGAGATTCAGGTAGGCCGAAATCGTCGTGTCCGGCAGATTGCAATTCGTCGTCCCCGGCAGCGTGATGCGCGCCCCGTCGAGCGTCGCGCCGAGGCCCCGCACTTGCAGCGGCACGACGGAGATCGTGTCATTGAAAGTCGTCCCGCCCGGAGTCGCGCCCGCCGCCTGGTTGAAAGACCAGCGGTTCACCAACGCTGCTGCCGCACCCTGCGCGAGCATGGCGAAGACGACGAGCGGGATGAAAAGGCGCGGGTTCATTGCCAGGGGTATTGGGAGGCGGCAGTTCACGGTTACAGCACGCGCGCGATTTTTCAAAATATCCAGCCTCTGCGCCACGCCGCCGCTCGCCTTCCCGCGCGCGCGGCGTATTCTGCCCGCGCGATGAATCACGATCCGCACTTCGTCCAAACCCGCTGGAGCCTCATCCAGCGCGTGCAGGCGGGTGGCGAGGCGGCGGCGGTCGCGCTCGGCGAATTGTGCGCGGCGTACTGGTTCCCGCTCTATGGCTGGGCGCGCCGCGCGGGGGCTTCGCCGGAGGATGCGGAGGATCTCGTGCAGGGATTTTTCAGCGACGTGCTGCGGAAGCATCTTTTTGAAAAAGCCGACGCCTCGAAAGGCCGGCTGCGCACTTTCCTGCTCACGGCTTTCCGCCGCTATCAGCGCGATGCCTCCGAGAAGACGACGGCGCTCCGGCGCGGCGCGGATCGCACGGTGTCCTTCGACGCGATGGCCGGCGAGGAGTGGTATCGCGCTGAGGCGGGCACGGCGACGCCCGATGCTTTTTACGACCGCCAGTGGGCGCTGGCGCTTCTCGATCAGGCCGTGTCGCGGCTCGGCGGGGAATATGCGAAGCGGGGAAAGGGCGCCGACTTCCAGCAACTCCGCCGTTACCTCACGGACCCCGGCGATGCAGGCTACGAGCAGGATGCGGCGGCGCTCGGCATCGGCGCGGGCGCGGTGAAAGTCGCCGTGCATCGGCTGCGCGAGCGGTTCCGCGCGGCGCTGCGCGAGGAGGTGGCGTCGATGCAGTATGAAAGCGAGGATGTGGACGAGGAACTCGCGCATCTGCTGCGGGCGATCGAGGCGTGAGGCGGCGGCAAGACTCCGCTTTACATTGAAAACTGGCGGTGGAATTTGCGCCTGCGCCAAGGCAGCCGCCCAGCCGCTTCTTTCCCATTCGGTCAACCCATCACTACCCATGAACACCAACACCCGTCATTCCAAAATCCAACGCCGCACCGCAGGATCGCGGCGCGTGCTTTTCACCAGCATCGCCAGCCTGCTCGCGGCGCACGCGGGCTTTGCCGCCGAGGCTGTCTTCTCCAGCGGCGCATTCACCAACGACGCCACCACCGGTGCCATTTCGACGAAGACTTACACCGCCATCGCCAATATCATCGGGGGCAATGTCACGTTAACTGGAGTGAATGGCGCCACGTTTATCGGCAGCGGTGCCGCACTCTCGGGCACCGGCTGGGCGCTGACGGGTGTGCCGAACCCATTCAACAGCGGCGGCAATCACACAACGACCTTTGGCGGCAACGGCGGCGGCGCGGCGATCGATCAACTTTTCGACGGCTTCCAGTATGGCGGCGGGCCGGGAACGCTGACGTTCGATGGCCTGACGGTGGGGAAAACTTATGTCGCGACGCTTTACAATGAGGCCTGGACCCTGCCGGACGATCGGACGAACGCCTTCACTTCCTCCGAAGGTGCGAGCACTCTTTTTAATCCGGACGCGGTGGAGGCTTCGATGCTGCGCTACACTTTCGTGGCGACGGGCGCGACGACGACGCTGAATTTCGGGCAGTTGCGGACGAATTACTCGATGCACATTTATGGAGTGAGCAATGAGCAGGTGTTCAACAACACTTGGAGTCC
>JAYVRQ010000011.1:0-9159 GCA_043776145.1 Chthoniobacteraceae bacterium | reverse complement strand
GTGGCCAGCGCCGCGACGATGCGGCGGATGTTGGAGGGACGCCGCCAGTTCACCATCACCCACTGAACTTCCTTCGCGCCACCGCTGACTTTGGACGGCAGCGGCGACAGTCGCACCGGCATCTTCTCACACACGATCCAGCGCCCCCGCCACCCGCCGCAGGCATCGGGGCGCAGCCAGAGCGTGGTGTCATCTTCCCCGCAAATCCAAAGAACCGGCGAACCTTGTTCGCAACTCATTTCCCAATGGCGCTCCCGTCCCGCCGAGCCCTGGCCCACGGTGCCATCGCCGCACAATGACAACACGCGCCGGTCGTGCCCGACACGGTCATACTCGAAGCGACCCGCGGTGAGTTTGGCCCGAATCTCCGTCTCTCCGCCGCGCCAGGCGCGGGGCTTGGTCAGCCAGTATTCAAAATACGACCGCAGCATCTCCAGCGGCTTGCTCTCGATCCAGCGGAAGTGACCCACGACGACCTCCTCCAAATCCGATGCCTGCTCGATTCGCAGCCGGTTGAATTCGCTTGAAAGCCACAGCGCGGGAATGCCCAGCCGCGCCCGTGCGGCGTTCAGAAATGTTTGATCGTGAAAGCCCGTCGGCATTTGCCCGATGAGCGATTCCGCCAGCGCCAGCAGCGTCGCATGGCGCGAACGATTGAGGATGAAAAAGCCGCTGTTGAAATACTCTTCGGGCGCGAGGCCGAGCGTGCGCGCGTCCTCGATGATCCACGGCTCTTTCCACAGGTCGCGCGTGCAGACGAATTCCGCCCGATCCCGCCAGGCCGTCGGATCGAAGCGGCGAAAGAAAATCGTGTCCGCGTCGAAGTAGAGAATCGTTTCCGCATCGGGGAACTCCTCGAAAAGCCGGAACTTCAGATGATGCGGCTTCGCAACGCCGTGCCGCCGTTGCGCGTCGTCGTCCATGATGAAAGCCGGGAGTCCTGTCTGCTCCCGGCAGGATTCCGCCGACAGTTCCGCGAGATGCCGAAAAGTCGCGCCGACCCCGATCGTCACCGCGATCATGCGCCCTGTCTCCCGCGCGCCATCGCCCTGCGGAGGCGCGCGCCGCTGGCGGGTCGGCAGCGCCAGCAATTCCTCCACTGCGGAGAGCACCGCCTCGCCGGGAATGATCCGGGAATCCAGACGGCGCGTGGCGAATTCGATTTTCCCCTGCCGGTCGAACGACCCGCATCGGGTGCCCGACTCTCCCGCCCAGGTGTTCCGGCTCAAAAGATGAACCGACGCCGCCTTCGGCTCATCGTACCAACTCGGAAAATGCTCCGTCCACAGCCCGATCACCGGCACGCCCGGATGCGCCATCGCGAGATGATACGGCCCCGCCGGGACGCCGACGACCAGCGCCGCCATGCCCGTGAGCGCCTTCACCACCAGCCCGAACGGCATCCCGCCGCACCCGAACAACTCCGCGTAACTCACACACCGCAGCGCCCGGTCGCGGATCGTATCGTCGCCGGAAAAGTGCCGGTCCTCCATCGTCACAAAAAGCCAGCCCGGATCGCGCTCCTGCATCAGCCGCAGGAAATCGCGCGCCTCCTCGCCTTCGCGCCGCTTCCCCTCCGGCAAATCCTCCCGCCATTGGTGCGCCCAGTTTTTTCCCGTCGAGGTGTAGCCATTGCGCGCGATCACACAGAGCTTCCGCCCGTTCCATCCCGCGAGGCTGCGCAGGCGCGCGTCCACCCACGCGCGCACGAAATCCGGCGCGGAAAAATTCAGGCAGCCCGGCAGCGCCCGGTCCAGGTCCAGCGAGGCGAGGCGTTCCGGCGGGAGCAGCAGCCGCAGCATGTTGCGGCCTTTCGTGTGCAGCGGAAAAGCGCGCCCGCCGTAGGTTTCCCAAAATGGCAAATCCAGCACGGCGTCGATCCGGTGCCGGGTGCAGGCCTCGTGCGCGGCCAGCGGCAGTTCGATGCGCGCCACGCCGTTCCCGCTGGCTGGGCCGCGCATTCCGAAATGCGGGATGCCAAAGGCCGCCCCATCCCCGCAATGAGCGGCATCGTGCCCGAGATAGATGGGCGTGGCGATTTCACAGCCGTCGTACAGCGAGGAATTGTCGTCGCCAAAGCGGGTGAGGAAATAGCGGTTTGAGGATTCCAGCAGGGGCAGGATGTGGGAAAGAAACACCCAGTCGCCAAAGCCATGCGGCCAGTAGATCAGCACGTTCGCCTTGCGCACCTGGGGAAACCCATCGCCATCCGTGCGAAACACTCGCGTCTCAAACGGCTTCGTCACCATGCCAGTGTGTGATCTTGAAAGAGGAACCACTTGGATGCTGTGGCAACAGCGCCAAAGGTGCGGAAACAAGCCAGCCCAGGGCAACGCCCTGGGTTCACAAAGAAAAAACGGGCCAAGCCCTGAAAGGGCGGGACAATTTGGGCCGCCCTTTCAGGGCTCATCCCGTAGCGAGCAGTTGACCCAGGGCGTTGCCCTGGGCTGGCTTGACGATGCACCGTTGGTGCGCCGCAGGGGCAGAGGGTATGACACGCTCTAACGTGCGGCGGGTTCATTATGCACCGCCTCCATCGGCTCCTGTACACCGCCTTCCCATCCCAGCGCGGGAATCGTCTCCGCCGCATTCCGCGCCTCCTTTCGGGTGAGATAGCTCACCGCTCCACCCTCAAAATACAATTCAATCCGCCGCGCCACTTCCTCCGCACCGATGAGATCAAGGCAGCGGGGGAGGAAGGGGGAATGTTGAGAGTTGAAAGTTGAGCGTTGAGCGTTTTCCAGAGCCCACGCCTCCCCCGTCTGCCGCCGTCCCGTCGCCAGTTCCACCACATCCACGCACAGGTTCTTCGCCTCATCCTTCTTGTCTCCATCCCCCAGCGGCACCACGCGCGCCTTCCAGCAGCCGCCATTGTCGCAGCAGCGCAGCGCGCCGTTCGTGTGGAGGTATTGGTGATGCGGATACGCCTCCCACTGCGAAGGCTCCCGCCCGCCCGCCACCACCACGCACGGCCGGTTCTTCGGCATCCCCGCGCGCACCGGCACCGCCGCCGCGAGGTGCATGTGCAGCGTCACCGGGCAGAGCACTCCCTGCGCGTGATGCACCAGCCGCACGAGCTGCCGCAGGTCCGTCTTCCCCCGCAAATCCAGCACCCCGTTCAGCGCCGGGTGATGATGCGCCTTCTCCCCGGCCTGCACAAAAAGGATGCGTCCCCGGAAGTGATCCACCACCGCCTGCCACCGCGCCGCCTCCCACCACTTCGCCGTAAAATCATACTTCCCCCCGGCCACCACGATCCAGAACGGCACCGGCTCGCGCGTGATCTCCTGCACCTGAGAAATCCACGACTTCTCCTTCGCCGACAAATGAACATCCCCCTTGAACTCCCCCGGCTGAATCGGCACCCCGAGCTTTTCGGCCAGGTGCTGGGTGAAGCCATGAATGAAATGCCACGGCCCGGTGTTGCTCCGGTGAATCAGCGGATAACCGCACTCCACCACTTCCATTCCCTGCTCATCGTCGGCCAGTTTCGTCAGATGCGGGTTGTTCTCCCACAGATGCGGACACGGCGTGCGCACATCGGTGAGGAACTTTTCCGGATGGTTCCGATGCAAGTCCCGCACCGCCGCCGTCAGCATCACGATGTCACCCGGCGATTGGTGATTGCGAAGAATGAGGCGAGTCAAAGCGGTCATTTTCGATCACGCGACTTTTAGGCAGATTTGTCAAAAGAATGCCCGAATTCGCTTTTGTTCATGGCCTTTGTTGCTCTTCGGTTTACCGCTTTTTCTTCACTAACTCGTCAGCCACAGCTTTTCCAAAGTCCGTCACGAGTTTTTCTTTGACCGCCATGATTTGCTCGGATGCCAGTCTCCCGTTTAGGAGCAATCGGAGATCGTCGAGTGCAGCCGCGGGCAGGACATACTGAAGGAAGTTACCCTCGTAACTCTTCATCTTCTGCATCCAAATATCGCCCGGATCATCCACGACGCCTGGAATGGGTCTGGGCTCCGCGCTGGTGTGCCACGCAGACCACTGGTTGGCCAGAGTGAACCAATTTTCGCCGGAGCGAAGACTGGATATTCCCAGTTTGGAGAGCAGCTTTTGGTCATTCATCTTTCGATGCCCCGCGACAATCGCCCCCGAGAGCGGTGCGCCATCTACGATCCTCTTTGGCGCAACAATCCTTCCGCGTGTGACGCACAACAACCAAATCGTTGGGCGCTCGGTCTCAAACGTCGGAGCCAGACTCACTTCACGGACGACATGGCCACCCGCCGCGGGCGTTTCCGGCACCGGGCCAACGTGGATCAATTCCGGCGCGATGGGTTTCGTACTGCCCAACTCCTCAAAAACGTAAAACGGAGTCAGGTCCAAACAGGCGACAAGCTCTGGATAGAGCGAGCCCAATTCAGCCCGGACTGGAGATGACGCGGGGAGGACAATGAGCGATTGCGCGACGAAAATCCGCACATTGGGGACGCGGCTGGTGTTGGCGACGATAATGGCCGCTTCCTTCGTTTCATTGGGATGCAGGTGGTCGAGCGGAACTCGTTTCTCCATCTCTTGCGCTGGCTGATCCTGGGCGGTCGCCGCGCAAATGACCAGGAAGGAGACGACCGCGATAGTCCCGATTTTCACGGTTTCGGCTCCTTCTCCAGCAGCCCCGCGAGGGTCTTGCCAAATTCCGACACCATCTGGCCTTTCATGTTTTTCAATTTTTTGGGATCTGCTTTCCCCTTGAGGACAAGTCTAAGGTCGGCCAGCGCAGATTTCGGAAGGACAATATCCAGTAGATATTTGTCAAGCTGCCCCGTTGGTTTTGTTTCAATCTGCTCTGTGCCGGCGATTCCGGGCATTGGCTTTGGCGCAATGGTCACACCAAATGCGGACACAGGTTGTGCGACAAATACGGACACAGGATTTGCGACGTTGAACCAATTGACTCCGGAGCGTAGGCTCTGAACTCCAAGTTCGGCGAAGAGCTGTTGAGTATCCTTCAGTTTATATTCAGCGGCAATTTTCTCAGAGATCGGCACTTGGTTTATCAGCACAGGTTCCTCGATGTTCCCTGGAACTACGAAAACCAGCCAAACGCTCGGCTGCCCAGGCAAAAGAAACGGAAACAAGGAAGCTCTATGCAGCTCCTCAGGCTCGCCGTCGGTCATCAGTATTCCAGATGTACTGCCAATATAGACAATCCGCGCCGTTACCGCAGCAGCCGGGTACAAAGTATCCAGCACAAACAAACGATTCATTTTAAGTGTCGTCAAAAAATAAATGAATTGCGAACCCAACTCGGCCTGCAAGCGGTCTGTTGCCAGGTTGAGGGCTTCGTTCGTTTGCACCAGCAGGACACGGCAGTTGGGATTGCGGAGAGCGAGTTCAGCAGTCCGCGCAGCCGCACGTTGATTTTCCTCGGCTGACGCCTTGGGTTTAGCCCTTGGTCCCTCCTGATTTTCGGCAAGAATCGATGAAAACCCGAAAATGATTACGAAGATCGCAAAACAGATTTTCATGGGACTGGGAAGGAGCGAGCCTCTGAAGTTGGGTTCGCAGGGCATGAGCCCTTGGGCATCTGGTAAGTGCATTCATAAGTCCACGCTTCTTTCCATCCCACCTTTGCTTTTGCAGATTTTTCGCGAATGCACCGCCTGGCATTCCATACTCTGTTCGATTCTGTAAATTCCTCAGAAACAGCAGCCTTGTACGCCTGCTTGGCTTTTAATATCGCCTCTTGTTCAGTGCTACCCGACACCTCAAATTTGCCAGCCGCATTTTTCGTATATCCAGCATCCGCCAAAAGCCATTCAACGCCTGCGGCTGAAAAAAGATCACCGGCTCCCCCATCCGCACGGCTTCCTTCATCCCACTGGCGTTTGTGTTCCTCTTCTTCCTTTCGAACCATTTTCACGTATTGGTTATTTCTAAGATGGATTTCTCCCACGATAGATCCCTTGAAAAAGAGTGGATTGGCGAATTGAATGGCTCCATACCACAGATTGGTGCTTACTTTTCTAGTCAAGACTTTACAAGGGAAATTGGGCCTAACGTACGGCAGCATGGAACCAGCCTGGTTCCAAGAGGGTAGTGTTACACTGAGCGTTTCTTTATTTACTGCCGTGAAGCTTTTTCCACGGAATGTCGCCGCCAACGATATTCGATACTGAGCAATGTTGGTATTGCAAAGAGTCGTGGATGAGTAACCGAACCAAAAGGCTTCTTTAATGCGCCATTTGGTTTTGTCGGCGCCTACTTGTTCAAAATCTAACTCTGTTCCTCGCAGGTTCTGTGGCGCACTGGCGAGTGGCTGTGCTGTAAAGACAAACTCACAGTCTTGCGCGGAAACTCCTTCGACGGTGATCGATAAACCGACGGGATCGAGGTCGTACACAGCGCTGGCATCCAGCGTGAATGTGACTTTCACGATTCCCAATTCCATGTCGTCCGCGGGATTGTGCGACGCCGTGATAGTGGCGAGTTCGCCGATGCTGCCGAAAGTCACGTATCCATGCTCGATAGTCGCCTGTACTGCACCGATGCCCCATGAAATAGGGTGGCAATTGGTGACCAGATTCGGATACGCATCGTAGTATCCGACGTTCCAATCCTCATAGACTGATTTTTCCAGGAATCTGAGATGGCAGCTAGAGCACGAACAGGACGATGCACCACCTCCATCTGAAGAGCCGCTGTGGCTGGAGGAGGAAGAACTGCTGCTGCTGGACGAAGAGGAACTGGAAGAACTCGAACTATCGGACGATGACGAGTCGGAACTCGCGCTGGAATTCGATGAATCCGAACTGCCACCACTCACGCTGCTATCGCTGGCATCGGAAGAGGACGATTCGGATTCGGCACTGGAGGAACTGCTCAGCGACTCGTCACTGGAGGAACTGCTGGATTCGCTCGAAGAACTGTCCGAGGAGGAGCCTTCGCTGCCGGCACTCTCGCTGGAGCTGCTGGAGGAGCCGGGAAGACAATCGTATTTGAGTTCCACATAGAGATCCACCGCTGCGCGCTCGCTTTCCGTGAGAGCGCGATTGTAAATCAGGATTTCGGCGATATCGCCCACGAAATCGCCATAAAGAACCCCGCCACCGATGCCATGAGGGATATGAAGCAGTTCGCCTGTCGCAGCGGCCTGGCCAATGAGTGTTCCATTGAGAAATGCCTCAGGGGCATTGTTGGTGTAACGAACGATCAGCGGGCAAAGAATCGAGGCATCCATTTCGACCTCAAACCGCGGCAAGTTTGAGGTTCCGTACTCATAAATCGCCACTCCATTCGTGCCCGCACTGACCGCCGGGAAGCCATTGCCTGGATGATAGAACAAAAGTCTCTGATCCTCCGTCCCTCCTCCGCCAATTAGGCGTGTGTCGTAGGTTCTCCCTATTACTACCAGGGTAAAGTTGGTAGTACCAATGTCCGACACTTGTATAAAGAGGCTCTCACTGCCCATGAAGAAAAGGCTCGGCTTTCCCGTGAACAGTCCGTCGAGCCAGAGCGGCTTCGCAGAGGGATTATTTGGAATGGCTGGGAACGAGCCTGGCGGAGTGCCAGTCCATGAACTAACCCTGTCGTCTGCGTTTTTGATGACCCCCTGATCGGCCCGAAACCAGAAGGCTATGCCCGTTAGTGGTGGATTGTTTGGCATAAGGCAGTTTGTGGGTTGCGGACGTTGCGGTGGCTTACCAATCAGCCGGAGGATTCAGACGATTCGCCGGACTCGCTGCTGGAGGAGGAAGAGGAACTGGCGGTGAAAGCGGACGAGGAGGAATCGCTCGCGGCGCTGCTTTCCGAGGAAGCAGATTCGCCCGACTCGGATGATTCGCTGGATGCCGATGATTCCGCGATGTCCGGGATGGGATGAGCGTTTCCATAATGAAACGACGAGGCGATCTACCCGCCGTAGGGCCGGCTGCGCGGGAGATGGAAGGCGCGGCGCGCGGTGGCGTGGGCGGGATCGGTATAGGGCCATTCGGCGTCGGCGGCGAATTGGATTTCCATCCGGCGGTCGTTGATGCCGCGGATCATCGCGTCGCGCTGGGCGCGGTCGGTGACGGCTTCCTCGGGGACGATGCTGGTCGGGGAGGAAGATGAAGAGGAGGAGGAAGCGGCAGAGACGGGGGCCGCCGGGAGGTCGATCAGGGCGCGGAGGGCGTTGATTTTCGCGAGGGTGATGCCGGGGAGTTTGTCATCGGCGGCGGCGAGATCGGCACCGGTCGCGGGTGTGAGGCGGGTGGCGATGCTGAAGGCGATCTGGTGCAGCGTGGCTTCGTTGGGATTGATGCGCTGGCCGATGAAATAATTCTGCAACTGCACCGGCTCGCGCCGGGCGTATTTTTGTTTGGCCGCCGCCTGCACTTCCTGAATGGCGACGACGATCGCGCGCTCATGCCCGGTGGCATTGAGCGTCTGCGCCTCGGCGGCGGTGTCTTCATGGACGGCCTCGCTCGTTTTGCGCCGGGCATCGAGGCAGAGTTGCGCGAGCGCAGCGACGACCGCGGCGGCGATGTCGCGCGCGGCGAGCGCCGTGGCGTAGGCCGGCTTGCGCGCTTCGGCGGCGATGTTCTCGGCGAGTTCGAGGTCTTCGAGTTGCGCCTGATTGAACGTCGAGCGGGGCTGAGCCGGGGTGCTGCTGCTGCTCGTGGCGGAAGAGGAACTGGAGTCGGGCATGGGAGAATACGATGAAGGGGTTCGTCGGCGATTTTACAAATCGGTCCTCGTTTCCAACCCGAGGGCCACGGCGAGCAACCTACGAGTACCCCCCCCCCCACGGAGCAAGCGGTATTTTGCATTTTACGAAAAAAAGATTTCCGCCCTCTGTGGGACATTGAAAATCAGCCCTCCGACATGGAATCGCGGTGCTGTGACATCGAATCCGAGCGCGTCGGTGTCGAAGATTTGCCCGCTGACATGGATGCGCGGGAAGGTGCGGGTGAACTTTATCCCATCCACATCCGGCAGGCCCGTGGTGACGCCGGGAATGGCCGCGTTCGCATTGAGTTTCCGGTCGCTGGCTTTGAAGCAAAGAGTGGGCGCATCGAGTTGCGGCGCGTTGGCGATGAATTGCGCCGCGAGTCTGGCTTTGACGCCGCGCGCGGATTTTCTCTACGGTGCGCGTGTGTCCGATATTTTGCTCACGATTTCCGATGCGCCGCTGACCGGCATTCGCGGCTGGCTCATCGACGCGCC
>JAYVRQ010000010.1:0-9176 GCA_043776145.1 Chthoniobacteraceae bacterium | reverse complement strand
TTCATCACCCTCGAAGCCATTTTGCGTGAGCCTTTTTTGGCGGGTTTTTCGCATTAGTTGTTAAAGCATGACCGCCGCCCGATGAATCCCAACCCTTCTCGCACCGAAGCGCTCTTCCTCGCCGCCGCTGAAATCCCGGAGCCGCCGGAGCGCGCCGCCTTTCTCGATCGGGAATGCGGCGGCGACCTCGCGCTGCGCGCCCGCGTCGAGGCGCTGCTCGCGTCCCACGATGACGCGGGCGATTTCCTCCAGACCGCCGCGCCTTCACCCGAGATGGAAGCCGAGTTCGCGCGCTTGAAGCCGGAGGAAAGTGGCGAGCGCATCGGCCATTACAAGCTGCTCCAGAACATCGGCGAGGGCGGCTTCGGCATGGTGTGGATGGCGGAGCAGGAGCAGCCGGTGCGGCGGCAAGTGGCGCTGAAAATCATCAAGCTCGGGATGGACACGAAGGAAGTCATCGCGCGTTTCGAGCAGGAGCGGCAGGCGCTCGCGCTGATGGATCATCCGAACATCGCGAAGGTGCTCGATGCCGGCGCGACGCCGACCGGGCGGCCCTTTTTCGTCATGGAATTGGTGCGCGGCATTCGCATCACCGACTACTGCGACCAGCACAACCTGCCGACCGCGGACCGGCTCCAGCTCTTCATCGCCGTCTGCCACGCCGTCCAGCACGCGCATCAAAAAGGACTCATCCACCGCGACCTCAAGCCCTCGAACATCATGGTCACGCTGCACGACGGCGTGCCGGTGCCGAAGGTCATCGACTTCGGCGTGGCGAAAGCCATGCAGCAGCAGCGGCTCACCGACCTCACACTCTTCACGCAGTTCGAGCAAATGATCGGCACCCCGCTCTACATGTCGCCCGAGCAGGCCGAGCTGAGCGGCCTCGACATCGACACGCGCAGCGACATCTATTCGCTCGGCGTCCTGCTCTACGAACTGCTCGTGGGCCGCACGCCCTTCGATCCCGCGGAGCTGATGCAAAAAGGCGTGGATGAAATCCGCCGCACCATCCGCGAGCAAGAGCCGCAGACGCCCTCGATGTTCGTCCGCACGATGGCCGCCGACCTGCGCACGAACGTCGCGCAACACCGCCAGTCCGACGGCGCGAAATTGATCGGCCTCATCCGCGGCGACCTCGACTGGATCGTGATGAAGGCTTTGGAAAAAGACCGCGCCCGCCGCTACGACACGGCGAGCGATTTGGCGAAAGACCTCGAGCGCCATCTCACCAGCGAACCGGTCCTCGCGCGCCCGGTGAACCAGCTCTACCGCTTCCGCCGGCTGGTGCGGCGCAACAAACTCGCCTTCGCAGCTGGCAGTGCAGTGGTGCTGGCCTTGCTCGCCGGGATTGCCGTCAGTGCTTGGGAAGCGGTGCGCGCCACGAACGCCGAGCAAACTGCTGGAGAAGAGCGCAACAAGGCGGTGGCCGAACGTGATCGCGCACTCACAGCGGAACAGGAGGCAAAGGAACAACGGCAAATGGCCGAGACAGCCCGGGGGAAAGCCGAGCGCAATCTCTATGCGGCCAATATGAACCTGATTTCCGGAGCATGGGTGCAAACCAATATGGGACGTTTGAGGGAAATTCTCGAAGAAACCCGCAGCTATCCCGACCGGGGTTTTGAATGGTACTACTGGCAGCGTCAGATTCATCTGGAGTTACGAACGCTGCGAGGTCATAAACGGTCGGTCACGTCGGTTGCCTTTTCCCCCGATGGCCGGCGGATTGCCACGGGAAGCTTCGACAAATCCGCCAAGGTGTGGGATGCGGAGACGGGCCGCGAACTACTTACCCTCAAAGGACATGAGTCGTACGTCACGTCGGTGGCTTTTTCCCCCGATGGTCGGCGGGTTGTCACGGGAAGCATAGACAAGATGGCCAGGCTTTGGGATGCAGAGACGGGCCGCGAACTGCTTATTCTCAGGGGTCACAAAAACTACATTCAGTCCGTTGCTTTTTCGCCCGATGGCCGCCGGATTTCCACTGGAAGCTTTGACAACTCCGCCAAGGTGTGGGACGCAGAGACAGGCAATGAATTGCTTACTCTCAAGCGCAACACTGGAGTAATCTTGGGGGTGGCCTTTTCCCGCGATGGTCGGCGGCTCGCCACATGCCACGGAGATGGAGTTGTCAAGGTTTGGGATGCGGAAGCAGGCTCTGAATTGCTCACCCTTAAGGGCCACAATCACTCGATTCAATCGGTTGCCTTTTCTCCCGATGGCCGTCGGCTTGCCACGGGAAGCATGGACAAGACTGCCAGGGTGTGGGACGCGGAGACGGGCCGCGAATTGCTGTCCCTCAACGGGCACAATAACGAGGTTCACTCGGTTGCCTTTTCCCCCGATGGAAGCCGGATCGTCACGGGCGGGTTCGACAATTCAGCCAAGGTCTGGGACGCGGAGACGGGCCGTGAACTTCTCAGCCTCAAAGCGCACACAGGGGGTATCGAAGCAGTTGCTTTTTCCCCCGATGGTCAGCAGATTCTCACCGGCAGCGCGGACATGACGGCGAAAGTATGGGACGCTGAAGCGAACCGGGAAGTGCTCACCCTCAATGGGCATACAATCTGGGTGAAGTGGGTAGCTTTCTCCCCGAATGGTCGCCGAATAGTTACGGGCAGTGCAGACCGAACGGCCAAAGTCTGGGACGCGGCGACGGGGCGCGAAATACTTACAATCAAGGGGCAGATCGACGGGGTTAACGCGGTGTGCTTTTCTCCTGATGGCCACCGACTTGTTACGGCCTGCGAAGATTATATTTATGCCCCGGACGGCGTGCCGAATACTTCCGGCACCAAGGAGGAAACAGCCAAAGTCTGGGATGCAGAGGACGGCCGCGAATTGCTCACTCTCGAAGGACACAAATCCCGCGTCTCTTCTGTTGCATTCGCCCCTGATGGTCGGTGGATTGTCACCGGAAGTCTCGACACGACAGCCAAGCTGTGGGACGCAGAAACGGGCCGCGAACTACTCACCATGAAGGGACACAAAGCACCTATTCAAGCGGTGGCGTTTTCCCCCGATGGTCGGCGAATCGCCACGGGCAGCGCCGATAAAACCACCAAGTTGTGGGACGCGGAGAGGGGGCGCGAACTATTCGTCATCAAGGGGCACACCAGCGATGTCTGGTCGGTGGCTTTCTCCCCTGATGGCCGGCGAATTGTCACCGGCAGCACGGACAAATCGGCCAAGATATGGGACGCGGAGACGGGCGGTGAACTGCTCACTCTGAGGGGACACAAACTGGAGGTTAGATCGGTGGCGTTTTCCCCCGATGGCCGTCGGATCGCCACGGGCAGCGCGGACAAAACCACCAAGGTGTGGGACGTGGAGACGGGCCACGAGTTACTTACCCTTAACCGGCACACTGAAGCCGTCTGGTCAGTTGTTTTTTCCCCGGACGGTCAGCGGATCGTCACGGGCAGTGGGGACCAAACAGCCAAAGTGTGGATGGCAGCTTCTCCAGAAGAGGTGGAAGGTTGGCGAACGGCGGATGCGGTCGAAAAATAAAATCGCGAATTCGACATCGCCTTGTCTGAGTTGCGGAATGGCGATCCTTGGTTTGAGTGGCTCATCCCACGGCAATTGCTCAAAGAAGCCGAGGCCATGCTCGCGGAGCCAGAGCCGCCCGCGAAGTAGGGACAACCCCGCAATCGCACGCCCTCCAAATTGCCTTTTCATCCCGGACACCGCTGCCTACGCTGCGCCCGAGATGAGCCGCGCCACCCGCATCCTGGCTGCGATTCACGAAGGCGACCCACAAGCCGCCGGTGAGTTGCTCCCACTCGTCTATGCCGAATTGCGCCGCCTCGCCGCCGCGAAGATGGCGCGCGAGCAACCCGGCCACACGCTCCAGCCCACCGCCCTCGTGCATGAGGCGTGGCTGCGGCTCGTGGATGCCGACGGCCAGGCGCGCTTTGAAAACCGCGCGCACCGAATAAACGTCCGTGCAACTTCCTTGGCTTGCGCGGGGACCGCCAGCGGGCCTACCGTGCCACCGTGAAATTGCTGCTGGATAATCTGCCGCCGAGCCTCGCCCCGCAACGCGACACGCTCGCGCGATGTCTGGAAGCCATGAACAGCGCGCTGCCCCTGCACGAGGTCTGGCTCTTCGGCTCGCACGCGCGCGGTGACGCACGGCCCGACAGCGATGTGGACCTCTGCCTTGTCGCCGAAGGTGCGGAACGGCAGTTCAAGGCATCCGCAAAATTCACTGATGCGCTTTGGGATGTCTGGCCGCGCCCGGCATTCACGCTCATTCCCATCACCCCCGGTCGCCTCGCCGAAAAGCGGGCCGTTCACGACCACTTCTTCGGGACTGTGCTCAAGGAGGGAAAGCTGCTTGCCGCGCAAGACTGACTCGCATAATCCCGGGGACTGGCTTTGGATCGCCGAGCGTGATCTCGTTGCCTTACGCGCGATGGCGGAGCAGGAGCTTGGTTATGAACTTTGCCAAAGCAAACTCGCCGAAGTTCTCGAAAAGGTCTTCAAGGCCGACTTGCTCCGACAGGGGTGGCAGCTTGAGAAGACCCATGATCTTCGCAAACTGGGTGGCGAACTGGCAGCCCGCGATCCTTCTATCGAGGGGCAAATCCGGCCGCTCATCCGTGAACTGGCGGAGCTTTACTTCACTGCGCGCTATCCCGGGTTCGATTTGGAAGACCCCGACTGGCCTCCCTTGCGAGCCTTGGTCTTGGACGTCGGTGCCGTGCTCGACGCGGTCAAAAGGCGCATCTCGGACGCTTGACAACATGAGCGACGCCAACCAACTCCTGACCCGCATCCAAAGTGGCGAGTCCGCCGCTGCCGCGGAGTTGCTCCCGCTCGTCTATACCGAATTGCGCCGACTCGCCGCGGCGAAAATGGCGCGCGAGCAGTCCGGCCACACGCTCCAGCCCACCGCCCTCGTGCATGAGGCGTGGATGCGGCTCGTAAATGCCGACGGCCAGGCCCGCTTTGAAAACCGCGCGCACTTTTTCTCCGCCGCCGCCGAGGCCATGCGCCGCATCCTCATCGAACGCGCCCGGCGCAAACTCGCCGCGCGCCACGGCGGCGGGCAGGAATGCCTCGATGTGGACGAAATCGAAATCGCCGCGCCGGTGGAAAAGGCCGACGAACTGCTCGCCATCCATGACGCGCTGGAAAAGTTCGCTCTCGAGAATCGGGAGAAAGCGGAGTTGGTAAAACTGCGTTACTTTGTCGGTCTCACCATCGAGGACGCCGCCGAATTACTTGGCATCTCCAAAGCCACCGCCAAACGCTGGTGGATCTACGCCCGGGCCTGGCTCCATCACGAGATCAAGACGCAGTAGGTGGATGGCGGAAAGGTGACACGGGCTTTCCAGCCCGTGAGGCTCCGGCCCAACTTTTCGCCTTTCATCTTCGCACGCCCAGTCTGGGAAGTGGGCCTTCAGAAGCGTTTTCGATCACGGGCAGGAAAGCCCGTGCCACATTCGCCGCGCGACGAGGAAAATTTTACTTCGGCTTGTCGGCGGTCTTGCGAGTGGGCGACTTGCGATCACTGGTCTTGGTGCCGCCGGCTTTCTCGTATTCGTCGCTATCCTTGCCGTATTTCACGCCCACGGCGGCGAGCATCCGGGTGGAAAGTTCATCCAAGACGCCCTCCTCGGTCTCGACCTCATTGAGAAGGCCGTCGAGTTCGGAGAGCGTTGTGTTGTAAGTGTCGTTCTTCTTTTTCACGGCCTCTTTCTTCGACTCGTAAGCGGCGAGTGTGAGATTGTTGCCGAGATCGAGCGCGGTGTCGATCGAGGCGAGCGAACTGATGCGCTCTTGGGCGAAAGCGACGGAGGTGGAAGTGCGTTTTGGACGAGCCATAGGTTTGATTGTAGTTAAACTGAGGAGCTTCCTAACCACACGGATCGTCCCACAGATTGCCGGCATCTCGATGTTCCCCGTTTTCGCGCGGAGCAAAGCGGCTTTCCCCGCGAGGAAAGCTGCCGGCATCCGGACCAACGCTTCGCGGACGCGGACGCTCGCCGCCGGCAGCGCAGGAAAAGCGGCTTGCCTCAGCAGCGAGGCAACTTGCCTCGCGAGCGCCGCCGCTTCGGTCGAGAGCACAACCGTTTTCCCCGCGCGCACAGCAGCCTTGCCATGCCACAAGACCGCGATCCGCCGCGAGAGAATCGCCGCCATCCATCGCGGGGAAAAAATAGTTCGCCATCGGTGAGCCTTTCCTCCTCGGGATTTCGCATTGGAGGGTGTGAAGACTAATTCTTCACACAAAACAAAAAACCAACAACTAACTGCAAAACTATATGCCCACTGCTCAACTACTCGCAAATACACCGGCCAAGAGTCAGCCGTCTCCGTTCAAGAAGCTCCCACAGTTTCGCATCGCCGAGTTCGCGATTGACGAAAAGCATCAAGCGTTCGGCGGCGACGCTGGTCTGCTCGGTGCCGCTATCGAAAACGTGAAGCCTTGTCCCGACGGCGTCGGCTTCTTCCGCCGGTACAAAATCGGAATGATCTATTGGAGCCCAACCACGGGCGCTCATGAGATTCATGGCGACATACTCGCAAAATGGTCGTCCCTCGGCTTCGAGCGGTCCTTCCTCGGCTATCCGATTGAAGACGAAAAAGGCACGCCCGATGGGCGCGGTCGATTCAATCGTTTCCGAGGCGGAATGATCTACTGGACCCGATCGACCGGCGCTCACGAGATCCACGGAGACATCCTCGGAAAATGGTCGAAGCTGGGTTTCGAGAGTGGGCTCGGCTATCCGTTGACCGATGAAACAGTTACTCCGGACGGAATCGGGCGCTTCAACCGCTTCGAACGAGGAATGGTTTATTGGACACCGGACACCGGTGCTTTCGAAATCCATGGGGATATCCTCGCAAAATGGTCGGCGCTGGGATTCGAACGCTCCTGGCTTGGCTACCCTACCAGCGATGAAAGCGATTACGAGGGGGGGAGAATTAACACCTTCGAGCGTGGCGCAATCTATTGGTGGCCGGATACCGGCGCAATCGATTTGAATGACGTGGCTGTCCAATACACGGGGCTCATCTGCTTCGGAGAAACGGATAACGATGGTCTCTCGGGTGCCGACGAACCATACGCCATCTTCGGCGTGATTGAACCCACCCGCACCTCGACTGTCCGGACACCCATTTACGGCGACGTAGATGCCGGGGAAAGCCGGCCAGATCTCATCCAGCTATACCGAGGCAAGCCTCGTGGCCTGGGTGTTTCCGTGCTGTTGATGGAACACGATGACGATAACCCGGACAAGTACACTGCAGTCATGCAAAACGCGGTTAATCAAGTATTCCATGGAGCGACGACATTGGTCACATTCATTCCTGTGGTTGGGCCGATCATCGCTGCTATCGCGCGCCCGATCCTTGATCTCGTCGCTCCAGATATAGGCGAGGCAATCAGTCATCTATTCGGTACGGATGACGACATTCTCGGGACTGTAACCCTCCAGATCACTCCGAAGCAGATGGTCGTTCTCGCTGGGCGGACGGGGAATTCTAATGAAAAGGGCGTCGGTTTCAAACTGACGACCCCAATACTAGGCGGAGCCCAAGGCGCAACCTACAAGGTTTACTTCGGTCTAAATCCTGTATAACCGCCGAACTCATCCGCGTCGCAACTCGCGGCGGGCGCAGCTCCACCAACTGCGCCCGCAACCGCGAGAGGGCCGCACACATCATTGCCAAAACAACTTCATGCCATGCCAACACCACAATTTATTGACGTAGTAAGCTTCGGCGCCGACCCCAGTGGCGTGAATGACAGCCTCGGTGCCTTCCGCGCCGCGGTAGCTGCATTCGCCAACCATGACCGTATCCAGATCGTCATTCCTCCGGGAAACTTCTATTTATCCGATACCTGGCTCATCGACCGGCCGGTGACCGTCATCGGTAGCGGCCAGGTTTTTGACCACGGGACCACACTGCTGATCCGCAATGGCCGCGATGGAATCCGCGTCCTCTACCAGGGTGCCATTCGCGCTGGCGGGACCAGTGCGATCCTGGAAAATTTCAAGATCGAACCGAAAGCTGGCGCGGCGGCCTGGAGCCCGAATACTCGGGGCTACGTGGCGGAAGAATCGGTGGTGCTGCCACTGTCCGGCTATTCCGGGCTGGCTTTTCTCTGTATCAAGTCCGGCGATTCAGGTCCCGCCGAGCCGGACTTCGGGGCGAAGAGCGAGGGGGAGACGTTTGCAGACCATGCCGGCAATCCCTCCAGCGCAGTCTGGAAGGCAGTCTATCTCGCGGGAATCAAGCTCCTGGCCAACGCGGAGGTGAAGAGCGTCTTCGCGTCCGGCTTTCCCGGCGATGGCTTCAGCGTATTCGCATCGCTCGGGGATGGCAACAACGCCAATGGCTGGCTGATGCATCGCTGCCTTTCCACAGGAAACGCCGGCTGGGGGTTTTTCACGCAGGGAGCCGATGCCCAGGCGGGATCGGCGATTAATTGCATGAGCCTGCAAAACGGAATCGGCGGCTTTCTGGATAACTCACGTTTCGGAAACTCGTATGTGGGTTGTCTGGCGGAAGCCAACAAAGTGTATGGTTATCTCGTGGCCGGAAATAGCGACATTGCTGAGATGCCGCGGCTGCCGCATCAGCCCAATAACGGCTCGACCTTTGTCGGCTGCTATGTCGAAGGAGGACAGAGTAACCGCATCAATGCCCAGGCGATGTGGTTCGGGGGCTTCACGGACGGGTCGTCACGCAATCGCGTTTACGGCACCGGCAATGTCCTGACCAACCTGCGGTGCAACACCTTGTTCTTTCTCAACGACACCCAGGACAACGGTACCGGCGACAGTGCCTATTGCCGGATTGGTCTCACGGGGAGTCAGACCGTGATGGAGTGGGGCTTCTCGCAGGATCAGGACCGGCGGCTGCTCTTCAGCTACGGCAATGTGAATGGCAGGGGCACCAAAGGATGGGTGGGAACGCTCTATGATGGGACGCTCTCCCACTTTGCCATGAGCCTGCAGATCGCGCCAGAAGGACCGGGACATTTTTGGATTCCCAATGACCTTTATCTCGGCCCTTTCGGAATGCGCAATGTTTTCAAGACGGTGAGCGGGGGACCGCCTGCGAGCGGCACGTTTCAGGGCGGCGACTTTGCGCGCGAAGCCAGCCCGCATCTCAGCGGCATGTTTGGCTTTCAATTCGTCAATGGCCGC
>JAYVRQ010000009.1:0-9204 GCA_043776145.1 Chthoniobacteraceae bacterium | reverse complement strand
AGCCTGTTTTGGTGATGCCCGTCGGGCCGGTGATGCGCCCCTTTCCACCGAAGACATAACTCTTCAGGGAATTGTCCACGGTCAAAACACCCGGCGTCACCGTGCTCGTGATGTTGACGGTGGGGCTGTTCGAGCCGGTGTCGTTGAAGGTCACCGCGTCGGTGTCGTAGAAGCGGTCGGGTCCGCCGTTGTTCCAGTTGTTCGTGGTCGCGATGTCCCACGCATTGGCCGCAAAGGCCGCCCGCCCAGACGGAACTCGCAGCGGCTCCCGCGACGGTCAGCACCACCTGGTTGGGGAAGTTGATCGTATCGAAGGTAAAGGTCTGGCGGTAATTCCCCGCGTTCGCGACGGCGAAATTGGCCACCGTGGAATTGAGGCTGCCCGCGTAGGTGAACAGCGTGTAGTTCCCCGCGCTGAACCCCGCGGCACTGGCGGGACGCAGGGTGACCGCGTTCACTCCCGTGGCGGAAAGGTCGCCGCCCACGACGAAGTTGTCGTTGCCGGACGGACCCAAATCCATGTTCAGCGTCGTGCTGTCGATTGAAAGGCTGTTGGCAAAAGTCGCGGTGCGCGCCGCGAAATTCGGCCCGACCAAGATCGTCGAACCGCTGAGCGCGGTGAAATTGCCGAGCACATTAGTCGCCGAGCGAAATGTTCCGCGACTGAATCGCGCCCGCCGCGCCAAGCCGCACCAGCCCGCCCGCGTCGGCGACCGTCAGCGGACCGCTCCACGATTGGGCACCCGCGAGGACGAGCGTGCCGAAGGCGGTTTTCGTGAAACCGAGATTTCCACCAGTCTGCGTGATGCTCCCCGGGAGCGTGAGCGTGGTCGCGGCGTTGTTGACCACGATGCTGGTGTTGTTCGCGAGCACCAGGTTGCTGCTCGTCGTGGAAGTCGCCGAGCCGCTGCCGAGTTCGTTGAGGACGCCGCCCGCGAGCACGATTTGCCGCGTGAACTGCCCGGCCACATTCGTCCACAGCCCCAGCGTGCCGCCTGTGTTCAGCGTGATCGAGCGGGTGCCCTGCACGAGCGTATTGGCCTCGATGGAAAGCGTCCCCGCAGTCACGTCGATGTTGCCGTCCGTGATCGTGCCATTCACGACGCTGAACTGATTCGCGCCGAGTTTCGTCAGGCGAAAACCCGCGAGGTCCAGCAGCGGCGCGTTGTTGCGCAGATCGAAGCGTCCGCTCCTGCCGACCGCCGCATCCCCGGTCAGGACGACCGTGCTCAGCGCGTTCAGGCTGGCGGCTCCGTTGTTGACGAGCGCCGCGCCCGCGATGGTGGCATTGCCATAGCCCGCGATCCGCACGATTTCGAGATTGCCCGTGTTTTGCGCGTTGATATTCAGCGCGCCGCCCGCCTGCACGATGGTTTCATTTCCCACACCGCCCGTCCCGAGCGAAGTCGTCGAAGCCACCGCCGAGCCCGCCACACCCGCCGTCGCCGCGCCCGCGCCCAGCGAAAGCGTCGCGCCGTTGGCGATGGTCGTTTGCCCGGTGTAAGTGCTGGCATTCGAGCCGAACGACACGGTGCCGAGGCTCGTCGTGGGGATCAGGATGCCGTCATTTCCGAGGAGCGGCACATTCACGGAGGCGAGCCGCCCCGCATTGGTCATCGAGATGCTGGAATTGCCCGTCGTCACATCAAGCGTGAGGGGATTCCCCGCAGCGATCACCCCAGTCGTTGCTCACCGTCGTCAAATCGGTGAACACGAGGTTGCCAACAATCAACCCGGCAATGTCCTGCGTAACGGTGGTCGTGGCCGTGATGTTGAAAGTGAAATTGGCCGTAAAGCCCGTGCCGAGAACGGTGGTGATGCCGCCGGCGATGGTGCCCCCAGTCCAGTTGCCGGTGGCGCTCCAGAGGCCCGAGTTCACGGTGTTCCATGTGCCACTGGCAGCTTCCACTTTTTGCGGAACGCTGAGCGAGGCCAGGGCGGCGGCAATGCTGGTGGTCAGGATACGGCGGAGGCTGCGGTTGGGACGAGTTGGATTGGAACGGGTGGGTTTCATGGGACGGTTTGGGTGTGGGACTGAGTTTGGAGTTGAGGATGTGGAGAGGTTCCGCGTTCGCGGGAAAGTGCCATCCCAGGCACCGCAGAACTGCGGCACCTACGACTTCCACTAATGATGGAAAGCGGCATGGTTGGGAGGATTTTTGGAAGGCGCGGAAGAGCGCTAGAAATCACTCCCGCGGAGTCAACGGAAATTTTTGGATGCGAGGCATTTTTCGCGCTTTTTTTTGCAGGCGGGAAGCCGCACAGGTGTTGGCGCGCAAGGTGCTAAAAATTCCGCACATCCATCGTGCTCTACCTCGCCCAACAACCCCGCGTCGAAAGCCCCGAGGCTCAGCGCGCCCTGCACGCTGCCGACGGCTATCTCTTCCTCGGCCTGCACCACGAGGCGATGGGTGAACTCAACCGCGTCCCGCTGCTGGCGCAGGGCGACCCCGCCGTGCTGCTGACGCGCGTGCGCGTGCTGCTGCACCGGCGCGACTGGCGCGAGGCCGAGGAACTCGCCAACCGTTGCGTCGAGGCCTTCCCCGAAGTCGAGGAATTCACCGTGCAGCGCGCCTTCGCGATGCGCTGGATGAAGACGCCCGAGGACGCGATCGAAGTCATCGAAGCCGCGCCCGCCTGGGTCCGGCGCACGGGCATCCTGCACTACAATCTCGGCTGCTACGAAGCGCGCCTTGGCGATCTCACCATGGCCCGCCGCTGCATCGACGAGGCGATCCAGATCAATTCCGCGATGGCCCGAAACGCCAAAGTCGATCCCGATCTCCAGGCGCTCTGAGGCCGGGGAGTCGGGAAGGTTCCCCACCCCGGACTGCGCAACAATCCGCGATTCTTCGAGGATGGTTTTAGAGTGGCTTCGATGGAGGTAGAAATCCTCACGGCCATGTGGTGTTGGGATTGCTTTCTCAAACAGGATGTATTCGACGTGCGAACCCGATTCCGCTGACCCTTCCGTGGTGCGTCGCTGCGTTTTGGCGTCGCGCGGCGCGAGCTGGGTGGTCGGGGTGAGCGGTGCTCTCGTGCTCATCGGCTGGCTTTGGCGGATACCGGCGTTGATGAGCATTCTGCCCCATTCCGTCACGATGAAGGCGAACACGGCTCTCGCGTTCACGCTGGCGGGTTTATCACTGGGGTTGCTGCGGGTTTCGCCGGGCAAATCGGCCACGCGGACGTTCAATTGGAGGACGTTGGGCCTTGTCTTCGGCGGGCTGGTGGCCGCGATCGGCGCACTGACGCTGAGTGAGTATGTCTTCGCGTGGGATTTGGGGATCGATCAGCTTCTTTTTCAGGATAATGCGGCGGCGATTCTCACCTCTCACCCTGGTCGCATGGCACCCGCCACGGCGTTCGGTTTCATCTTCGCCGGCCTGGCCCTGGTCCTTCTGGATGTGGAATCCAAGCGAGGCTGGAGACCCGCGCAGGGGCTTTCATTTATCCCGTGCGTGGTCGGCATTCTGAGCCTGCTCGCTTACGCCTATGAGGCGGGGACGCTCTACCGCCTCGCCGCTTTCACTTCCGTCGCATTTCTCACCGCAGTCCTCTTTGTCATCCTCGCGGCGGGAATCCTCTGCGTCCACCCGACCCGCGGACTAATGTCGATCGCGACCAGCTCGCTCAACGGAGGCCCGATCGCGCGCCGCGCGGTGTTTTTGGCGTTCACCATTCCACCCATCCTCGCCTGGCTGCGGCTGCTGGGTGAACGGGCGGGACTTTACGGGATGGAATTCGGGCTGGCGATCTTGGTCACTTGCACCATCTCTATTTTCACGGCATTGATTCTCTTGGGAGCGCGCTTCCTCAATCGCTCGGATGCAGAGCGTCGCGAAGCCAGTGAATCTTTGCAGCGCGCAAACTCGCGTCTTGAGCAATACGCCGCCGAGCGCACCTCCGAACTCGACCTTGCCAAGATCCGTCTCCAGCAAGTCCTCAATGCGGCCACGCAGGTTTCCGTGATCGCGACGGACACGGACGGGCTGATCACCGTTTTCAATGCAGGCGCGGAGAAAATGCTCGGCTATACCGCTGTGGAAATGGTCGGGCTCCAAAGCCCGGCGATCCTTCATGTTCTGTCGGAAGTCGTCGCGCACGGTCGGACGTTGAGCGAAGCATTTGGGCGCCCGATCGAAGGCTTCGATGTGTTTGTCGAGCGGGCGCGGAATGGCGAATATGAAGAGCGCGAATGGACCTATGTCCGCAAGGATGGCTCCACGCTCGCCGTTTCCCTCGCCGTCACGGCGATGCACGGCGCTGGCGGAAAGATCAATGGCTTCCTCGGCATGGCTGTGGACATCACCGAGGGCAAAGCGGCGCGAGCAGCCCTGGAAGAGGCGGCGCAACGGCTCCAACTCGCCACCCACGTCACCGGAACCGGCGTGTGGGACTGGGATGTCGTCACCAATCGCCTGGTCTGGGATCAACAAATGTTTGCCCTCTACGGCATCGATCAACCTCCCGCAGAAATGGTCTATTCGATCTGGGCCGACACCGTTTTCCCAGAAGATCTGCCCGAGCAGGAGGCGATCCTGCGGGAGACGGTTCTCCGGCATGGCCAGAGCGAGCGAAAATTCCGCATCCGCCGACGCAACGATGGCGAGATTCGGATCATCCACGCCGCTGAAATGACGATCTCCGATGGCACCGGAGGGGCTCAGCGTGTCGTCGGGATCAATCGAGACGTAACCGATCTCGAACTGGCCGCGGCAAACCTCGCCGCAAGCGAAGAACATTTCCGCCAGGCCTTCGAGTTCGCGGGCACCGGCATGGCGATTGTCGGGCTCGATGGCGCGTGGTTGCAGTTGAATCGAACCATGTGCGAGATCATCGGCTACACGGAGGCGGAATTACTTCAGAAAACTTTCCTGGATGTCACCCACCCGGATGACCTCGCGATCGACCTCGACCAGGTGAAAGACCTCGTGGATGGAAGGGCTAACCATTACCGAATTGAAAAGCGCTATCTCCATCGCGATGGTCACAGTGTGTGGATTCACCTGACTGCCTCCCTCGTGCGCGATCAGTCGGGCGCGCCACTGCACTTCGTTTCACAGATCGAGGACATTTCGGCGCGAAAGCGAGCCGAGCACGCACTCAGGGAAATCCAGCAGTTTCAGCAGGCCGTCTTCAAAGGCATCAGCCACGGAATTCATGGAGTCGATTTGTCCGGCAAAATCATTTTCGAGAACCCCGCCGCCGCCGAGATGCTCGGCTGGGAAATCGAGGATCTCCTCGGCAAGCCGGCGCACGCTACGATTCACCATCATCATGCTGATTGCAGCGTGTATCCGGTCGAGGAATGCGGGATCTATGCGACCCTGCGCGACGGGGCGTTTCGCCGGGTCAGCGATGACACGTTTTGGCGGAAAGACGGGTCCGCCTTCCCGGTCGAATATTGTGTCGCGCCGATGCGCGACCAGGCAGGAGCGATTACCGGAGCCATTGTCGTCTTCATCGACATTACCGCCCGTAAAAAAGCGGACGAAGAGCTGCGCAGCGCCAAGGACAAGGCGGAGGAGGCAAACCGCGCCAAGAGCCGCTTCCTCGCGAATGTCAGCCACGAGATTCGGACGCCGATGAATGGAGTCATCGGGATGACGAGTCTCCTGATGGACACTCCACTCAACGAAGAGCAGCGGGACTGTGCGCGCACGATTCGCCTGAGCGCGGAAAACCTGCTCACGGTCATCAACGACATTCTCGATTTCTCGAAAGTCGAGGCGGGAAGGATCGTGCTGGAAACGTTCGATTTCGACCTGCAGGAATTGCTGGAGGAGACGCTCGAATTATTCGCGGAAGGCGCGCATGCAAAAGGCCTCGAGCTGGCGGGCTGCATCGCGCCAGAGGCTCCGCGGCGGCTGCGCGGCGACGCGGGCCGGTTGCGGCAGGTGCTGACAAATCTCATCGGCAACGCCATCAAATTCACCGCCCGCGGCGGAGTCGCAGTCCGCATCGGGGCGAACGGCGTGACGGGAGCCTACGCGACCATGGCCTTCCGTGTGCAGGATACAGGCATCGGCATCGCGCCTGAGACACAAGGACGACTCTTCGATGCCTTCACCCAAGCCGACGTTTCGACCACTCGGAAATACGGCGGCACCGGTCTGGGCCTCGCCATTTCCAAACAACTCGTCGAACTCATGGGCGGCCATATCGGAATCGAGAGCGCGGCGGGACAAGGCGCGGTATTTTGGTTTCACATCCCACTGCAGATCCAGCGTGACGCTCCGCACGATCCAGCGGCGGAACACGCGTTGTCCGGGATGCGTGTGCTCATCGTGGATGACAACGCCTCAAGCGCGGACTGCCTCCAAGCGCAACTCGCCGGCTGGAAGGTTCCGAGCGTCATCGCCTCGAACGGGCTCGCGGCGCTCGAGCGGCTTCGCGAAACCGCTCGCGGAACCGATCCATTTACGACGGTAATCCTCGATCTGACGATGCCAGAAATGGAAGGTCTCGCACTGGCGCGGACGATCGCGGCGGACGCCGCCCTCGAAGGTGTGCGCTTGATTCTGCTCACCACCCGCGGCCATCGCTTGAGCACGGAAACCTGGCGAGCCGCCGGCATCTCACAGTGCTGCGCGAAGCCCGTGCGTCAGTCGGCGCTCTACGATTGCCTCGCAAACAGCACGGCGGGCGGACCTGCGCCTTTTCAAAACGAAGGCACCGCAGCTCCCGAGCACACCCCGGCTCGGATGATCCTCAATCCGAACGTGCATCGCATTCTGGTTGCGGAGGATAATTCGGTGAACCAAAAGGTTACGCTCGGACAACTGCGGAAGCTGGGCTACGCAGCGGATGCGGTCGCCAATGGGTTCGAGGTGTTGCAAGCGATTGATCGGGTTCCTTACGACATCGTGCTCATGGATTGCCAGATGCCGGAGATGGATGGCTACGAAGCCACTGCGGCGATCCGCCAGCGGGAAGAGGGGAAAGGCCACACCTGGATCATCGCGATGACGGCAAACGCGATGAACGGTGACCGCGAAAAATGCCTGGCCGCCGGAATGGACGACTATGTGAGCAAACCTGTTCGGACCAACGACCTCGCGGCAGCACTGGCCAGCGCGCACGTTCCAGAAGGCCACACGCCCGTCATCGATCCAGAGTGCATCGCCGAGTTGCGCGGACTGCCCGGAGAGTCAGGCGAACAACTCTTTAGCAATATGGTTTCGATGTTCCGAGAAGACGGACCTCAAACGCTCGCCAACCTTCGCGCCGCTCTCGACGGAGGCGACGGGTCGGCGGTGACGCGCTTCGCGCACACGATCAAGGGAAGCGCAGGCTATTTCGGGGCGCGCCCCTTCCAGCAGATTTGCCACGAAATGGAATCCGCGAGCCGCGCCGGCAACCTGGAACCGGTGGGTAAATTGCTCGCGTCCGCGGAACAGGAATTGCATCGGGTGGTCGCCGCACTCGACACCGAACTAAATCTCCAAACAATATGAAAATCCTCATTGCAGAAGACGAACCCATCTCCGCAAAAATCCTGCGCGTCTCTTTGGAAATGCTGGACCATGAAGTGGTCATCGCCCGCGACGGGGCTGAGGCCTGGGAGCGCTTCGATCGGGATCCATTCCGCATCGTGGTGAGCGATTGGATGATGCCAGAATTGGATGGCCTCGAACTCTGCCAGAAAATTCGCCGACGACCCGCGACGCCTTACACATACTTCATCCTCCTCACTTCCGCGCATACCGGCGCGGACGACTACACGCACGCGATGGACTCGGACGTGGACGATTTCCTCACCAAGCCGCTCAACCGCGAGATGCTCCGCACCCGGCTGCACGTTGCCCAGCGCATCCTTCGCTTCACCACGGAAATTACGGCGCTGCAGGATCTCATTCCGATCTGCAGTTACTGCAAAAAAATCCATGATCGCGGCGACTACTGGGAGCGCGTGGAAACCTACGTGCGCAAACGCACCGGCCGCAATTTCACCCATGGCATCTGTCCGGAATGCTACGACAAGCAGATGCTCAATCTAGTGAAGCAAACTGAGGAAGGTGTCATCGACGAACTCACCCATTGCGTCGCAGGCGTCTGCAACTACAAGGCCGAATAGCCGCTCGAAGCCATTCGTCGGAGACGAAGTCCGCGGGCGCTTACGAATCCGGATTTCGTGCAGACGTGCTAAACGATCGAAATGCCCAGGGTTTCCTGCAAACTGGGTGCCGGTGTTTCCAGTTGCTCGACCTTTCGCGCCAGCGCCCGCTGCATTCCGATAATCCTGAGTCCCACTTTAACGCGCGCCAGCAATTCCTCCGTCTCGAACGGCTTGACGAGATAATCATCTGCGCCCGAATCGAGCCCCTCGACGACGTCCTCCTTGCGCGTGCGCGAGGTTAGCAGAATGAGGTAAACAGACTTGTTCGCTTCGCGCATTTTCCTGCAGATGGTCGGCCCGTCTGAGCCCGGCATCAGCCAGTCGAGAATCGCCACAGCGGGAGCCTCGTTCTTGCGTAATTCCTCCAACGCACCTTCGCCATCACGCGTGACGACGACATGATAGCCCGCCTGGTCGAGGCGGAAGGCGAGCACCTCGCGGCAAATTCGATCGTCTTCGGCTATCAGAATACGCGGCTTCCCAGGCAGCAAGGCAGGCATTTGCGCCTCCGCTTTAGGAGGCTGCGAAATAGGGAAGACCTTCCAGTGATCGGGAAAGTGTAATTCTGGCGCGGGCATTGACATGATGAATCTTCGATTGAGTTTTGGACGCCGTGAGCGGTATCTCATCAATGAAGGATCAAGAACCGTGCCATCATTCGGCGGCCGGGTTGCCAAGCCCGCACAAGCCACCTCTCTGCGCGCGTGTGCGCCGGCTGCCGCACAGGCGCGATTGGAGTAAGGCTCAAAAACGCAAACACCTGCGCCGAGGCGTTTCCCGAAGTCGAGAAATTCACCGTCCAGCGCGCTTTCGCGGCACGGCTGCACCCGCCTGGGTCCGTCATCTCGCTGCCGAGGACGCCGTCAGCTTTAGAGCGGAGCAGCCGGGGACGGTGGGATGCTGCACCCTGGGCGGGTGCAGGGCAAAATCGCGTTTCTCATGCAGCAGTTGCCAGACGATCCGGCACATCCGCCGCGCGATGATGGTAATCGCGGTGTTGGCTTTTTTGCCGCGGTCGCGCTGCCGTTTGTAGAGCGCGCCAAAGTAGGGTGAGCAGCCGACGGCCACCCAGCTCGCTTCGA
>JAYVRQ010000008.1:0-9223 GCA_043776145.1 Chthoniobacteraceae bacterium | reverse complement strand
CCGGGCGCGCCTTTCGGGCCGAAGCGGAAGGTCGAGAGGTTCCAGTCGCTCGTGGACGTCGAGCCCGAGGTGCCGAGCGTGAGATTGCCTTCGCTATTCGCGACTTCCGCGCCTGGGCGAATACTGAGCACGCTTTCGAGTTTCGCATTTGCGCCGAGCACGCGCGCAAGCATTGCGTCGTAGCCCGCGCCGAGAAATTTTCCCCCATTGTCGAAGACCTGCTTTTGCACCGCGGAAGTGATGACGGCGTTCTTTCCCGCGAGATCGAAAGTCTTGTAGCCCTCGACGACGATGCTCGATGAGCCGGTGATCGTCGCCGCGATCGGCGCGACCGCGAGATCGGTGGCCTCCGCGTTCTGCGGCGCGCGCAGGTGCAGCGTGCCGGTGAATTGCCCGTCGCCCGCGCTCGCCGCATTCGCGCTCGCCACGCCGAGATCGATGAGCGATCCGGCGCGCAAGTCGATCGTGCCGCCCTCGAGGCCGCGCGTCTCCAGCGTGATCGCGCCGCCTTTTCCCGCCGCGTCGAAAGTCTGCGCCGCGACCGTGAGCCGCGCGCCGTCGAGCACCGTCACACCGCCCGAGGCGATGAGCGAAATGACGCCGCCGCGCGCGCCCGAGGCGTCGATGGTGCTGCCGACGGTGATCGAGCCGGAGTCGGTGGAAAGGCGGAATTCGTGTGCCGCGACCGCGCCATCGAGCAGCACGTCGCCGCCGCGAATGCGGAACGATTGCGACTGCGTGAAGCCGCCGTCGGCGAGCGCGGTTTCGAGCGCGGCGAACTCGTCGAGACTTCCGGCATCGAGTGAAAACGTGCCCGCGATTCCGCCCGCGCCCGCGCGTCCGCTGAAGCGGCCCGCGCTCTCGAAGCCGCCGTTCGGCGCGCTGATGCGCAGCACGCCCGCGTCGCCTCCACCCGCCGGCGCGGACACGCTGATGACGCTGTTCGCGCCGATCTTCACCGAGCCGCTGTCGGACATGATCGTGATCTGCCCGCCCGGTGTGCGGCGCACGAGATCGTAGAAAGTGCGCTCTGTTCCGTCGAGATTCAGGCGCGCATCGACGGTCACATCGCAGGTCGTCGAGTGCAGCGTGAGTGCGCCGCTCGGCAGCACGATGTCGGAGGAAACAGTAACCATCGCGCCTTCGATGGTGACGCTCGCGCCGAGTCCGCCGGTCGCGCTCGCGGTGACGCCGGATGGCGCGAGGAGGTTCAAGTTTCCGCCCGCCTTGAGCGACTGCGTGGCCGATTGCGCGGCGGTGAGGAACGGCGTGTTTGCGGTGAGATTTTTCTGAACGCTGAGGCCGCCGGTGCCGGTGAGCGTGAGCCCGCTCGCGGCGTTCAACTCGACATTCGCGTAGCTCTCGATGGCGAGCTGGTTGCGGCCAATCGTGATCGTGCCGGCGCGCAGCACGAGCGTGCCTTCGGGTGCGGCGAGCGCGGCTGGCATCGGGATCGCCGCAGCGTTCGCGGAGTTGTCGAGGAGAAGGCTGCGCGCGGAAATGGCGAGCGTGCCGCCATCGGTGGAGCGACCGCGAATTTGCGCGGCGTGCAGTGCGAGCGCGCCGCTGGTGGCGAAGGTGCCTGTGCCGAAAACATCAATCGTCGAATAGCTCAGCAGCGAGAGTTGCTCCGCCGAGGCGAGGCCGTCGAGCACCGCGCCGGAGAGCAGCAGGCCGTCGCTGTGGATGTCGCAGTCGTGATTGATGAAGATGCTGACCTGCCCGCTGCTGAGCGCAATGGAATCGCCGACGATGAGCGCGTTTGGATCGAGCGCGGTGCCATGCGTCGAATCGAGCGTGATGCCCGCGCCCGCGATCCGCGCGCCCGCGCCGATCGTCATGTTGGGAAACTCGGACCCTCCGACTCCCGAGCGCGTGAGCTTCGCATTCGGATCGCTCGTGACGCGCAGCAGCGTGCCGTCGCCGTTGAGAAGAAGCGTGTCCCCTTTTCCACCGACGATTTCGCCCGCTTGTTGAATCTGCGCGCCCGGCTCGATCCGCATTTCCTCGTTCGACACGAGGATGATTTCCGGCCCGCGCAACGCCGCGCCCGCATTGTCCACGACGACGCTGCCCGTCTTCACCACGACCTTCATGCCTTTCACGACGGTCTCGCGCACGCCGCCGATGAGCAGACTTTCCGCGCCGAACCTATTCAGCCGCGCCGCATCGAGCACGACGCTGCCCGCGCCCGCGCCGATGACGATATCCGCCGCGCTCGCAATATCGACGAGCCCGCCGTGGCTGCCGACGCGCGCGCCCTGCGCCGCCACATCGCCGCGCAGTGTCAGCGCATCGAGCGATTGCAAAGTGAGATGGCCCGCGTCGGTCGGAAGGCGTGGCACCTTGGTTTCGAGCGCAGTCGCGCGTTCCAGCAAAAAGGTGTTGCCCGAGTATTCCTTGAACTCGGAACGCGCGCGTACTTCGCCGGGACCGAGCACTTCAAAAAACGAAAGCGGCGAATGCACGGTGCGCTCCGTGTTGAGATCGTTGAAGCGGTAGCCGGGCACGAGTGAGGTGCCGTCCGGTTTCGCGAGCGTGCCGACCGGCGAACCGCTGGCGGGCGTGACGAGATGCGCGCCGGGCAGCAGCGCGTAACGCGCCGGGAGCAGCGTGTAGAAGCCAGACGGCAACCCGTCGCTTTCGCCGAGGAAAATGCGGTCGCCGACGCGCAGCGCATCGTTCACGTAGCCGACGGTGCGGCTGAGCGCCGCGCCTTCCTCGGGCGGCAGCGGATTGAACGGCGCGAACGGCGCGTAGTTCGGCGCGTAGCCGGGCAGCACGGCGAAGCTCGCGGCGGTTGCGAGCACGTCCGCCGAGCCGCCGATGCCGGGCACCCAGCGGAACGAATACAGGTCGCCGCCGCCGCGCAGATCGAGCGTCGAGCCCGCTTCGCTGCGCACTTCCGCGCCCGCGACGACGATCGTTTTTTGCACGACTCCGCCCGCCGTGATGTCGCGGCCCGCGGGGTCGATCCACTGCACGCCGTTCACGTTCAAGCCGTATGGCAGCAGCATCGCCGAGCCATCGGCGGGATCGACCGCGGAGACGGAAGTCATGCTGCCCGGCGCGAGCGTGACGAGTTTCGCCTCGGCGAAATCCTTGCCGGTGATCGGATCGCGCGGCGCGGTGCCGGTGCCGTCCCAGCCGAGCGTGATGCCGCCGAGCGGCGCGCGCAGCGTTCCCGCCTGGCGGATGATCGAGGCGTGAATGTTCAACTGCCCGCCCGCCGACAACGGCAACTGCCGCGCGCCGCCGCTCTCGATGACGACCGAGCCCGCGCGCGTCGAGTCGCCGACCGCGTAATCGGACGCCGCGATGCTGAAAGTAACGGCGCTCGGCGGATACACCTGCCCGGCGCGGATGTGGATTTCCCCCGCGACATCGAGCGTCCCATCGCCGCGAACGTCGCCGCCATCGGCGATGAAATCCGCGCGCCCGACGCCTTGCAGCGAGAGATTGCCGATGTCGATGAGCCGCGCGGTGACAGTGAGTTTTCCCGGCCCGAATGTCGGATCGAAGTGGAAGGGCGACGCGCCGCGGAAGAATGGATCGACGACTTGCTCGGCGCTTTGCGGCGGGAGAAAGCGCGTGCCGAGCGTGACGTGCGGCGCGCGCAGATCAACACCCGCGTTCCCATGAATCACGCCGCCGTCCGCGACGACGATCGTGCGCCGCGCGTCGATCGCGACATCGCCCTTGAAGCCGACCGTGCCCTTGAGCGTGAGCGCGTCGAAGCCGCCGAGCGTGAAACGATCCGCGACGAACCGCCCGAATCCGTCGAGCGCCTCGCCACCCTTTTCGCGCACATGGAGGCCGACCGTGGAGCCGTTCTTTTTCACCAAATCTTTCGGCAGCAATTTGCCCGACTGCACGACGCGCAGATTGACATCGAGCACGTCGCGATCTTCCGCATTCACGAAAAAGCGGCCCGACGAAACGGTGAGCCCGCCGCCGAGGCCGGACGATCCGCCCGCTCCGCCGCGCAGCGTAGCATCGCTGAAAAGATGGTCGCCGCCGGTGAAGGTGATTTCGCCGCCGTCGCTGTCGAGCCGCATCGGTGCGTAGGCCGTGGTGTAAAGCGGCGCGTTCACGCCGCTGCGCGCGGAGACGGGAGACGCGCCGTCGAGCACGCCGCCCATCGTGACGGTCGCGGCGGGCAGGTCGAGCGTGTCGCTCGCGCCGGAGACATCGAGCCACGCGCCTTCCTCCGCGATGATGTTTCCGGTAACGCTGATTCTCCCGCCGTTCAGCACGGAGCCGGTGTGGAAGCCGTACGCGTTCGGCGTGAGCAGGGTCGTTCCCGCTGTCGAAAGAAACGCGCTCGCGCCGAGATGCACGGTCGTGAAACTCGCCAGTGTGCCGCTTTCGATTTTCAGCGAATCGCGCTCGCCGCTGATCGTGATCGTGCCGCCGGGCGTGACGAGCGCGCCGTGCATCGTCACGTATTCGCCGCTGAGCGCGAGGGTCGCGCGCGGGTCCGTTTCGATGCGCGCGCCTTTGTCGAAAACGACGCTGCCGCGCATGAGCACTTCGCCGGTCGGACCGCGCACGCCGGGCGCGGAGAGCGAGATGGAAACGGGCGTGCGCTGCGATTGCGGGAGCGTCGTCTGCACAAGTTGCAGGCCGTTTCCGTCCGCACCATACGGCAGCACATCGAGGCTCTGCGCGATGGGATGCACGATCGTGCCAGCCGCCACGCGGACGCCGGGAATAAACTCGCCGGGCTTTTTCTTCACCGCCTCACCGAGCCCCGTGAGCGAGAAGCTGCCGAAGCCGCCTTCGCTGAAAAATTCCGGCGCGAGAAGCAGCGTGTTTTTGTTCGTCTTCGTGCCGCCGATCTGGATGGACGGCGCGAGGATCGTGAGCGTTCCCGCCTTCGCGCCGGAGAGAGCGCTGAGCTTCGCGCCGAGTTGCAGCGTTCCCCCGATGAGCGGCGAGAACGCCGGATCCTGTCCCGCGCGAATCGTGATGCCGCCGCCGTTTCCAAACGTGCGTTTGCTCGTCGTGCTCAAGGCGACGCCGCCGGACGCATCAATCACGCTGCCCGTCCGAAGGTCCGCGCTGAAACTCGCAATCGTCACGCTCCCGCCGTCGAGCACGAGCGGCTGGGTGAATGGCGCGGCGGACAGCGGGCGGTCATCGGCCGTGAGGCCGGACACGTTCAGCGATGCGTTCGCGCCGAGCGTGAATTGGCCGCGGTCCTTGTCGATCGGCGGTGTCGTCTTGGCGGTGCCGGGCGGGAAGTTGTGCGCGTCGTACGGCGCGAAATCGTACACGGAAAAATTGAGGTTGCCGCCGCGCGCGACGATGCCGCCGCGGATGTTGAGATTCGCCGCGCGGATCGTCAGCGAACCGAGCACGGGCGCGTTGATCGTCGTGCTCGCGGGCACTTTCACATCGCCGTCGGGATCGTTGATCGCGATCGAGCCGAAGCCGCTCGTCGTGAAAATATCCGGCGACAGCACGACCTTTTCGATGCGTTCCATGTCGAGCGGCGCGGTGTTGCCATTCTCGTTCGCCGCGAATGCCGCGACCTTCGGCAGCGACACACCGCTTTGAAAAAGGATGGCCGGTGGCGCGGGCGAAAAGACCGGGTAGTTGTCGATCTTCGCATCCGCCGCCTCGAAATTCAGCGCGAGCGCGCTGGCCGTTGGCATCGTCTGCGGCGTGCGCTGGCGCGGGCCGGAAACGGTGTGGCCGAACAGTTCGCCATCAAGCGCCATCGACGCGGCGGTGATCGCGATGGAGCCGCCGCTTTTCCCCGCGAGGTATCCCTCCTCATGCCGCGCGCCGCTGAGCAGCAGAGGATTCGTGAAGGTTTCGCTCAGCGCGTAATTCGGATGCGCGACGGTGAACGTGCCGTCGTACAGCCCCTGGAAAACGCGGTCGGGCGTGGCCTGCGCGATGTCCATGATCTGCCCGCCGGAAACGACGCGCGTCGTCTGCACCATGCCGCCCTCGAACTGCACCCAGCCGCCCGACACGTCGATCTTCGATCCGCCCTGCATCACCACGGAGTTGCCCGCGGTAAGCTTCACCGTGCCGCCCGCGGTCGTCAGTTCGCCGACGCCGCGCTCGATCAGGCCCACGAATCCGCGCGCATCGCCGAGCGGCGTGCCGACCCATTCGCGCCCGGCAAACGTGCCGGTCTGGCGGATGTCGAGATTCAGCGTGACGGCGCGGAGCGGACCGGTGCGCTGGAGCGGCGAGTCGGCGAGTTCCGCGCCGCGCAGTTCGAGCGAGAGGATGTTTTGGGAAATGGGGACGACGACATCCGTGGTGCCCGCGACATCGAGCAGCGCGCCCGCATCGAGATAAATCTGCCCCTTGCTGAAGACCGTGATGTAAGCCGCGCTGCCCAGCGGAAGACGCGCGCCCGCGTTCACCGTCACATCGGCGTTCGGCGCGAGCAGCGTCGAGTTTTCGCCGAAATGAACCGCGCGTCCCTCGATGACGATCTGCGAACGCAGCGGCAGCTTCGTGCCCGTGACGGTCTTCGCGCTCCCGAGTTCGGGGAGAATTTCGATCGCACTTTCGGCTCCGATGTTCACGGTGCCGTTCGCGGTTGCCGAAAGCACCGCCGGTTCCTTGGGATCGGGCAGCAACGCGAGCGCGCCATATTGCGCGAGCAGATTCACGCTGCCGTTGAGCGTGACGGACGTGGTGCTGCTGATGACGCCGAGCTGATTCACGGTGCGCCCCGCGATCGTCACGTTTGCGCGCGGCGCGTCGATGAGGCCGGAGTTTGTGACGGTGCCGGTGATGACGATGGGCTCCGTGTTGTGGCACACCGGCGGCGCGGGATATTTCACCTCGCCGATATAAACATCGAGACCGCGCACGCTCGGATCGCCGCTCGCGTGCGCCGCGACGCCGACCTGCAAGCCCGCCGCCAAAATCGCCTGCCCGTCAGGCACCGAGATCGTGCCTTCATTCCGCACCGTCGGCGCGATCAGCATCACGCGCCCGCCAACATTCGCGCCGCTCGTGGGACTCGTGATCGCCGCGCCCGCCTGCACGATCACATCGCCATATTTTTCGTCCTTCGTCGTCGGCGCATCCGGCGTGAACGCGGGCGTGCCTTTCGCGCCCGCCTCAATCGGCAGCGCGGAAAAAAGAAAGTGCCCGTCGGGATTGTTGAGAATGCCGCGCGCGAGCAGCCCTTCATTCACCGGCAGCGACGAAGCGACGAGCGAGTGCAGATTGATCTGCGACGAGCCGCCGAAAAGGATGCCGTTCGGATTGATGAGAAAGACCTGCCCGTCGCCCTCGATGTTCCCGAGGATTTGCGAAGGCGAGCCGCTGGGATCTTTGATTTTGTTCACCGCGATCCAAGTGCTGCGCGTCTCGCCGCCCGCGCTTTGATCGAAATTAACGGTCGTGGTTTTCCCGACGTTGAACGTCTTCCACGACAGCAGCGCCTGCTGCTTCGTCTGCTGCACGGTCACGACCGTCCGCCCGTTCGCCGCGGTTTGTTTTGGAAGAAACGCGCCAGTCCACAGCTTCGCGTCCTCGCCGGTCTTCGGGTTCGCGAGATTTTTCGGAACACCCGCCGCCACTTGCAGCCCGCCGGCCGCGAGCCCCTCCAGCACATTCGGAAGCGTGCTCCCGATCTTGTTCGGGCCTTTGCTCGCCGCCGCCTGCGCCGCCATCTGCATCGCCTTCACGGAATTCAACGCCTGCGTCGTCCGCGTCAGCGCGTCGTGTGCATTCACCCGTGCGACTTCCGCCGCCACGTTCCCCACATTCGGCCCGGATTTTCCCGGCGCTGCATTCAACGCCGTCCCGCCGCGCAAAATATCTCCCGCCTGAAGATCGCACGCCGCGAACATCGCAAACGCAAGCCCCGTCGCGCACGACACGCACGAGCGCCGCGGCACGCGAACGCGCAGCGCGGGGCCGTCTGGAAGGTGGGAAGTGAAGGGCGTCACGGCGAAATGTCTGGCGCAGAAGCCGCAGCCGTCATGTTACGATCCGTCGTCCAATGTTACGGTTTGATGCGCTGCGCGGAAATTTTCTCGTCGTATTCATCGACGAGGCTTTGCAAACGCGCCCGCGTGATTCCCACGAACGGCTCTCGCGCGGTGAGCGCGGTGCCGAGCCCGAACTTTTCATAGCGCGAAAGAATCTCCGTTGCGGTCTCCAACATTTTTGAGTTCTTCGTCCGCTGATCGGCGACGGTGCGCTGGAGCACGATCGCCTGCGCCGCGAGTTTTCCGCGCTGCTCTTCCTTCGTCTTCGCGATGTCGGCGAACTTCTTTCCCGCGGCGTCGGATTTCACGAGGAGCGCGTTGATGCGCGCGATGTCGGCGGTCTTCGCGGCGAGTTCCTCGTTGAGTTTGATCGCGGCTTTCTCCGCCACCTCCTTGTCCTCCGCGCTCTGTTTGGTCAGCGCGGTGATTTGTTCCGTGAGCGTCTTGATCTTTTGATCGCGCTCGGTTTGCGCGGCTTGCAGCGTGGCGCGCTCGGTCTCGGCGGTTCGCTGTTGGAGCATGGCCGAGCGAAGCTGTTCGCGCAGTCGCTGCTCCGCGCCGCTGGGCTGCTCCTGCGCTCCGGCGAATGGCGCGGCCGCGCAAAGCAGCGCGCCGACGATGATGATGAGATATTTTCCAGTCATGGGTCAGAATTTTCCGCTGAGATCGACTTGCAGCACGTCGCTCTTGAGCGGCGGCCCGGCGATTTCATCCGCGCTCATCCATTTCAGCCCGATGGCGAAGCGCGAGGAAAGCGCGACGGTGCCGAAGAGCTGGTAGCCTTCGAGATTCGTCCCGCCGAGGCCGAAGTCCGAGTCGGCGAATCCGTCGATGACGGCGTCCGATTCGACGTGGCGATAGTTGACGCCGATCTGCCAGTCCCAGCGTTTTTGCAGCGCGGCGCTTCCTGCTTTCACTCCGAGAATCCACGCCGTGTCGCCGCCCGCGTATTTTCCGAGCGTGCCCGCCGTGCTGTTCGAGCCGCGATTGTTGACAGCGAGGCGATTGATCGCGCCGCGGTCGAAGCCGAGGTTCTTCACATACTCGCCCCACACCGAAACCGTGACCGGCTCAAACCCGGTGTATTCCATTTTTCCGGTGAACGTGAACGGGCGGAATTTCGACGCGAGGCCGAAGTATTGGAACTGGTTGGTCGTGCCGAAATTGTTGCTCGCGTTCGGCACGATGTTGCGGAGCGCCATGTAGGTGTTGCCCTTTTGCGCAAACGATGGGCGCGTGTTGTCCGT
>JAYVRQ010000007.1:0-2765 GCA_043776145.1 Chthoniobacteraceae bacterium | reverse complement strand
CATCACTCTCCGCGGCGGAAACCTCGGGACTGTGTGTGAAGTGCATTTTACGCACAGGGCTCGTCAGCCAGCTTTCGCCGGGTTCGTTTCCGAAGCTGGCCGAGGGACTCACGCCGGATGCACTGGTCGGCGAGGCTTTCAAATTTGGCGGATACCGAATCCTGAATCTTCTCGGGCGCGGTGGAATGGGGGCCGTGTACGAGGCAGAGCAGATCGCAAACGGTCGCCGTGTCGCGCTGAAGGTGCTCGGCACCAATCTCGCGACCCCAGAAATGCACGCGCGGTTTGTCCGCGAGGGACAGCTCGCCGCAGCGGTGCGGCACAGGAATGTGGTCGCTGTTTTTGCCGCCGAGAAAATCGAAGGTGCGGCGGTGATCGCGATGGAGATCGTGCCGTCTGGCACTCTTCAGGATCGCATTGCTCGCGAAGGTCCGATGCGACCTGGCCTCGCCGTGGACACTGTTCTGCAAATCATTGACGGACTTGAAGCCGCGCATTCCCATGGTGTCCTGCATCGCGATATCAAGCCGGCGAACTGTTTTCTATCGAGCGATGGCACCGTGAAAGTGGGCGACTTCGGCCTTTCGATACTGGTCGGAAATCAGGCGGACGCGAAGGCGGACGAGACTGGGCAGGTCGTCGGCACGCCGGCATACGCATCGCCAGAGCAACTTTGTGGAGAGTCCACGGATGTGCGTTCGGACATCTACTCGGTCGGCGCGACGCTCTATTTTTTGTTGACCGGGAAGACCACTCACGATGAGCGGACGGTGGACGAAGTGATCACAGCCGTGCTCGCCGCAGAGCCGGTGCCGCCGATGGATGTGCAGCCCGGGATCCCGCGGGAACTCTCGGGCATCGCGATGCGCTGCCTGGCAAAGAAGGCGGATGCGCGCTTCGAAGGATACGCCGCCCTGCGAGCCGCGCTGCTCCCGTTTCGCTCGGCCGCACCGGTGGCTGCGCAGCCGGGAATGCGGTTCATCGCCGGAGTCATGGATCTGCTCGTGATGATCGCGCCGTCGCTTGCATTTCACTCAGCGAAGGGCAGCGAGGCAGGAATGCTGATCAGTCGCGATGCCTCGGCGGTCGGCGTCTATCTCGCATTTGTCGCATGGGAGATTCTCTGCGTGTGCATTCCGGAGGGACTTTTCGGGGCGGGTCTTGGGAAAGCGGTTTGCGGTCTGCGTGTCGCGCTGCCGGGAGGTGGTGCACCGGGCATTCTGCGTGCCGTGGTGCGAGGAATCATGCTCGCGCTGGCGATGCACCTCGGCGATGCGGTGACGTGGCTTCTGCGCACGCCGGCAGAGTATCAGATCGCCGTGGGACGCGGCCAATTCCTGCCAGAGGAAATGCTCGGCATCGCGCTGCTCGTGCTCCTTTTTCTGCCAATGCGGTATCGCAACGGATACGCCGCCCTGCATGACTTGCTCACCGGCACCCGCGTGATTCTCGCGCCCGTCGCTCCGCTGCGCATCAAGATTCCCGACGCGCCGGCGAATCCGCCGACTCAGAGCGGAAGGCGCATCGGACCATTTGCCGTGATCCGGAGCGAGGGCGACTGGACAATCGCGCGCGACGAGGCACTGGATCGCCGTGTGTGGATTCGGCAGGCCGCCGCAGGTGAGCCGCCTGTCACCGGGGCCCGTCGCGACGGATGCCGCACCGGGCGTTTGCGCTGGCTCGCCGGGCGTCGGTCCGAGGAGGAAAATTGGGATGCCTACGAGGCTCCGGACGGTGCGCCCCTTGCGACGTTCCTCCGTGGCGTGCAGCCGTGGTCGCGCGTCCGTTCGTGGCTGCTCGATCTGGCGGAGGAATTATCGGCATCGTTCTCCGATGGGACGAAGGTCGGAGCAGCCGGAGGCGACAGGCTCTGGCTCACGCGCGAGGGGCGTGTGCTGCTGCTCGAATACTCGGCACCGGGTGCAATGATCGGGCACAATCGAAACGTGCACGATGCACTCAGCGCGCAGGCATTCGTGCGTGATATCGCCGATGCCGCACTGCCTCGCAGGATTCCCCTGCATGCCCGGACTTTTCTCACGGCATTGAGCAGGGAAAAGTTCGAGTCGCCGGGGCAGATCGCCGCGAAACTCCGTGAAGATGTGGAAAAGCAGGCCAGCGTGAGCCTTCAGCGCCGGTTACTCGGCGTGCTCATTGCACCTGCGATTGCGTTCGGGATACTTCTCACGATTTCGCTCAGCAATTCCCGCGACGCGCGTAGATTCGATGCGCTGTGGGCATCGGAATACGGAAGTCTCCCATCGCTGCGGCTCGTGATCGAGGTGCAGCGGGAGCAGTCCGTGGCAAATCCGATCACTGCCGACCGGTGTGCCTTACTGCTTTCGGGAAAATACGGGGATATCATCGGCAACGAAAGTTTCTGGAGCCACCCCGAGGCGCAGGCTTGGCGCGAGCCGGCTCGCAGGGCGATGGAGCCGGACTTTATCCCCGGTGCGGCCGCACTGAAAAAAGCGGAGGATTGGATCGAGCCCTATGTCCGCGATCGTGCCGAGCGGGAAAAGAGTCTGCGTGGCTGGCTACTTGGCGGTATGGATGCGGCGCTGAATTTTTTCGTGTTGTGTTCGCTGATTAGCCTCAGTGGGACGCTGATTTTCGGAGTGTCGCCGGGTCTGCTGATGAATGATCTGGCCATTGTGACCGAGTACGGTGAACCGGCCAGTCGCTTTCGGGCTCTCTGGCGCGGGCTGCTCGGATGGCTGCCGCTCGTGCTCGGTGCGCTCGCGCTTGCGCTCTGTCAGGCGGTG
>JAYVRQ010000006.1:0-9233 GCA_043776145.1 Chthoniobacteraceae bacterium | reverse complement strand
GCGTCTTCACCGCCGCGAGGATGCGCGCGACTTCCGGCGCTCCCTTTTGAAACTCGAAGCCGAGTTCCCGCGCTTTCACGAGGACGTTGCTTTGCCCCGAAAGATCGGAGACGACGGTGATGCGCGCGTTGCCCACCGTCTCGGGCGCGATGTGCTCGTAGGTCCGCGCGAGTTTTTGCACCGCGTGAACGTGCTGCCCGCCCTTGTGGGTAAAGGCCGCGGCGCCGACGAAGGGCGCGCGGATGTCGTGCGGCACGTTGGCCAGTTCGTCGATGAAGATGGAGAGATCGTGGAGTTGCGTGAGATCGCGCACGACGGTCATGCCGAGCTTGAGTTGCAAATTCGGGATGACGGTGACGAGGTTGCAATTTCCCACGCGCTCGCCGTAGCCATTGATCGTCCCCTGCACCTGCACCGCGCCCGCACGGATGGCGGCGAGCGCATTCGCGACGCCGACGCCGGAATCGTTGTGCGTGTGGATGCCGACGGGCACGCCGAGCGTGGCGATGACCGTGCGCGTGATGGAGCCGACTTCGTCCGGCAGCGCGCCGCCATTCGTATCGCAGAGCACGATGAGATCGGCCCCCGCATCGCGCGCCGCGACGATGGTGCGCATCGAGTACGCGGGGTCTTCCTTGTAGCTGTCGAAGAAATGCTCCGCGTCGTAAAGCACCTCGCGCCCGTGCTTTTTCAGGAAGGCCACGGTGTCCGCGATCATCGCGAGATTTTCCTCAAGCGAGACTTGGAAAACTTCCGTGACGTGCAGCGCCCACGTCTTCCCGACGATGCACACCGCGGGCGTCTCCGCATCGAGCAGCAGCTTCACCTGCGGGTCGTTTTCCACGGCCATGTTCCCGCGCCGCGTCGCGCCGAAGGCGGTGATCTTCGCGTGCTTCCACGCGCGCTTTTTCGCCTGCTCGAAAAACTCCGCGTCCTTCGGATTCGAGCCGGGGAATCCGCCCTCAATGTAGTGAATGCCAAACTCATCCAGCTTCTCCGCCACGCGAATTTTATCCGCCACCGAGAACGAAATGCCGGTCCCTTGCGTGCCATCGCGAAGGGTCGTGTCGTAGAGGGTGAAGGCTGGCGTTTTCATAAAAATTCAGGGCCGCTCTGGTAATGCAGATGCGAGGGCATGGCAAGCGGAGCGCCGGGATTTGCCACTTCCTTCCCGGCCTTATTTCAAGAGGATGCCAGCGATGTCCTCCATGAAACACGCACCCATCATTTTCCTGTGCGCGGCTCTCGCCGCGCACGCCGCGCCGGTTTGGAGTTCGCGCGAGATCGAGGGCGATCCACTCTTTTTCATCCGGGCCGAAAACGAGCCCGCCGCGAAAGCCTCGCTGCTCTTCATTCCTGAACGCGTGCCCGTCCTGCAAAGTGCATCGCGCGAGATCACCTACGAAGCGGGCCGCGACTTCACATGGACTGCGGGCACTCGCTCGATCGTGCTGACGAAGGATTCGCGCATCCCATTCAAGACCGTCGCCGAACTGCATCCCGCGCCGGGCTCGCCGAATTCGTATGATGGCTTCCGCGATGGGAAAGCGCACATGCTCTACGCGCAGGGCCGCTTTTTCCACGACCTGCAAACTGTCGCGAGCTACACCACCGCCGAATCGTGGAACGCGGCAAAGCCCGCGCCCGCGCCGCAGCTCGATCGCCTCCGCGCCCGCCTCGCCGCGCACGAGCCGGTGAAGCTCGTCGTGCTCGGCGACAGCATCTCGACCGGACTCAACGCCTCGCTCACCGGCGACGCCCCGCCCCGCCAGCCCGGCTATCCCGAACTCGTCGCGCAGAGTTTGGAGAAACGCTTCGGCGCGAAGGTCGATTTGAAAAATCTTTCCGTCATCGGCATGGGTGCGAATTGGGGACTCAAGCAACTGCCCGCCGTGCTCGCCGAAGCGCCGGACCTTTTCCTCTGCGCCTTCGGAATGAATGACGCTTCCGGCAAAATTCCGCCCGATCAATTTGCCGCCACGCTGCGCGAGATCGTCGCGCAACTGCACGCCGCGCGTCCCGAGTGCGATGCGATCTTCATCGCGCCGATGCACGCGAACCCGGAGTGGAACCGCTCGTCGCCCGACCTTTACCCAGCCTACGCGGCGGAGATGAAAAAGCTCGCCGGCCCCGGCTGCGCCATCGCGGATGTGACGACGGTCTGGACCGCGCTGCTCGAAAGAAAAGGTGTGCTCGATCTCAGCGGCAACGGACTCAATCACCCGAACGATTTCGGCCACCGCATCTACGCGGATGTCGTGCTGGAGACGATCGCCGGGCCGCGCTGAAAATTCTACGGCACGCGCTCCGCACCCGGCTGGGGAGTGGGCGGCGCGAGTTCGATGCCTTCGTAGAAATCGCCGAGCCGCACCTCGGTGCCGAGCGAGACGAGCGGCATCACGGCATCCATCCCGGAGAAGCCCTGGAAGTGCCAGATGCCCGCGGGCTGGCGCGTGAATTTGTCCACGCGCACCTCCTCCTGACTCACGAGCGCGATCTCGGTGACGCTCGGCAGCGCCATGTAAAGCGCGAGCTTCCGCCCGCGATCATAGCCTTCGCTGGAACTGGAGAGCACCTCGACGATGAGCGCGGGATTCAGCAGCACGTCGCGCGTGGCATCGCGATACTCGGGCGTGCCGCAGAGCGCGGAGATGTCCGGATAAAGCGAGCGGCGGGTTGCGTCGATGTAGATGCGCATGTCGGAGTTGAAGACATGGCAGCCGCGCGCGGCCACTGCCACATCGAGCTGGCCGGAGAGTCGCACGGCGATGCGTGAATGCGGCCCGGTGCCTCCCGCCATCGCGACGATTTCGCCGTCGTGATACTCGTGCTTCGTTTGAGACGTGCGCTCGAAGGCGAGGTAATCGTCGAGGCTCGGGGGATGCAGTGCGGCTTGGAACATGGCGGAAGAGTAGGCGCGTGTTTGTGAAGCTCAAGCGCGCGTCGTCTTCATTTCGGACGACGTGCATTTCATCCGCAAACTCGCGCATCCCTGCGGCTCAAAAATCTGCTTCCTCTGCTTCTTCTGCATTCTCTGCATCCTCCATTTCGTTTCAAGGAGTGAAGGATGTCTTGACCCCGACTGCCATGCTTCCCGAAACATCTCCATCGCGATGGCTCGGAAACGCAAATCCAACGGCAGAGCTCGCGCTGCGGCGGCTCCGTCGAAGCGAACGTTTCGTGTGGTGCCGTGGCTGTGTCTCGCGGTTGCCTTAGTGGCGGGATTCTTCGTTGTGCTCTGGCCTCGGATGCGATCGCATCCGCCTGCCACCGCGAGCGCACCCTCGGATACCCTGCCGACACTCGCGCAGTTGCTCGCCATGCCGCCGGAGCAACTGGCCGCAGTGGACATCGCACTGATGAACCTGCGCTGCGCGGAAGGTTTGCGCGGAGCCGAATCGCTCGATGTCGGTGCCTCGCTCAAAATGCTCGATCAATATGCCGCCCGCGCGAAGGCCGAGACGGAACGGCATCTTTACCACTATCGCGACCGTCCGGCGGAATACGAAAACTCCGAAGCCTGGTTCCGGCTGCTCATGCTCAATACCGTGCTCCAGCAGGATTTTGGAGTTCGCTACAATCCGCAACGCATCACCTCGCCCGGCATTTTCGAGCCAAACGAAATCTTCTTTGCCAATGCACGGGATGTTTTCGTCCATGGCCTAACATCGCCGCCCGTCATGGGCACCTGCTCGTCGCTGCCCGTGTTGTTTGTCGCAGTCGGACGGCGGCTCGGCTACCCGCTTTCATTGGTTAGCACCAAATCCCACCTGTTCGTCCGCTGGCAGGACAGCCGCGATTATTTCAACGTCGATGCCACTTCCATCGGTCTCACCCGCTACGGCGACGAGTATTTCAAGACCTGGCCTTTCAAAGTCAGCGACGAAGAAATCCGGCTCGACGGCTACCTCAAGTCCATGACTCCGCGTGAAGAACTCGCTTGCTTCATGTCCATCCGCGGCTCGTGCCTGATGAGCATGCGGCGCTTCGATGAAGCCGTCGCCGCAGAAGCCGAGGCCGCGCGCCTCGTCCCGCACATCCGCAGCTACCGGATCGTTCTGCAAATGGCCCGTCAGGAAGCGGAACGGAAAAGCCATCCTGTCTTCTTCCCGCCAGATCCAATCTTGCAGATGACCGGCGATGAAGCCGACTGGGCCGCACGCCGCGCGGAAATCCTCAGCCGCCAGCGCCGTGCATTCGATCCCCTCGATCCATCTCCGCAAATCCCCAGCCCAAATTCCCTCCTGCAAAATCAATGATTGCCACCCAACCCGATTTTGCTCACACTCCTACCGTCAATCGGCCTTTTCCCATGAACACATTTCTTTGCCGCTCTCTTACCTGCGTTTTCTGGCTCATTCTCGTCTCGGGTGCTTCCGCTTTTTACGACCCGCACATCGGCAGGTGGATCAATCGCGATCCGATCGCGGAGAACGGAGGTGAAAATGTCTATGGCTTCTTAAACAACGCGCCTATTGACGATACCGACGACCTTGGTTTGCAACCCCAAAAAAAGCGCCAGCAGTATAATCTTGGCTTTAGGATTGCGGGTAAGACCGAGGACAAATGTGGAGAATTTCTTTTGGCACTGGACTTTCAGATCTCGCCGACTGCGACAACCGGCTATGTAATCCAGCGCGTTCACTACAAGGCGGACATCACGAATGAAAATGGCTCGAAGAACGACAAATCGAAAACTATGAAGTGGCGAGAAGCTTTTTCGGTACCTGGTACTATGACCGATTTGAACGGTGAAATAGCTCACGACAAGACGAAAGGAACCGTCACATTTTTCTTCGATGCGACATATCACGCGAACATGCAACTTGATGGCGACTGGCATCCCGGAGGGTATCCAAATCCCACTTTGTCTGGGTCTTTGCCGTGGAATGACGATACCTATGTGCCTTGGAATCCTATCAACCGGGGTGATTCGAATCATTTGATACGAAGAATCAAGGTCTCATGGGATTGCCGCTGCACCTCCACGGATCGGAAAACAAAACTGGAAGCATCACCGTGAGTGCATGGCCAACACGGTTTTTGAGTTCGGTTGTCTTGTTTGCAACGGTTATTCTCACTGCTTGCAATAGTTTCAGCGCGGGCGAACGAAATAGCTCATCAGGTAATAGCGCCAGCCAAACTAAAAAGCAGCCATTTCCTAAGTTAGAAGTCTTGAAACTAGTGCCAGGAAAATCAGATATTTATTATGTCCCTTCCGAAATGGGCGGCCCGCTGTATTTGCGAGGCGTGCCATCGGGAACTGTCATTCGCTCTCCGCAAACGGGTAAGCTTTATCGGGTGCCCTAAGCCGCGCTAATTCACGACTTTCTACCCCTCGTTTCCAAGCTGTGTTTGGGCTGCACCGCACCGCAGAGCGGATGTCCTTGGGAAAATTGGCATTCCCAAGCAAAATTGGGTAATAATATACTTGCGTGCCCCAAGTTCTTCGCTACAGTGGAGGAATGAAGACGGAATTTCCTGAAACGCTCGCTGAGACAATCGAGTATTTTTCCAATGAAGATCATGCCCTTGATTTCATCCGTTCGATCCGATGGGATGGCGGTGTTGCGACGTGCTCTCACTGCGAATCGCAGGAGTCTTACTTTCTTGCCTCACGCCGTATGTGGAAGTGCAAGGCTTGCTCCAAGAAATATAGCGTTCGGGTCGGAACGATCTTTGAGGAATCGCCTTTGAAACTCGGGAAATGGATTTCTGCATTTTGGCTAATCGTGAATGCGAAAAATGGAATTTCCAGCTACGAAATTCACAGAGCACTTGGCGTCACTCAGAAAACCGCTTGGTTCATGCTTCACCGTATCCGGCTCGCGATTCAAAACGGTTCTATCGTGAAGATCGCCGGTCAGTGCGAAGTCGATGAAACCTTCATCGGCGGGAAAGCGCGCAACATGCACAAGGGGAAACGGAAGGCTAAAGGCACCGGCCCCGTGGCGATGACGCCCGTAATGGGCCTTCTTGAGCGCGGGACGCGGAAGGGCGCATCGCGTGTCGTGCTCAAGGTTGTGGACACTCGGAAAAAGAACGAGCTTCAAGGACACGTTCGCGAATACGTGCTTAAAGGCTCTGAGGTTCACACCGACGCCTTGAAGTCGTACGAGGGTCTTTCCGACGATTACACGCACAACGTCATCGACCACGCGAAGCAATATGTGGACGGACACGTTCACACGAACGGGCTCGAAAACTTCTGGTCGCTCCTCAAGCGGACGATCAAGGGGACGTACGTCAGCGTGGAGCCCTTTCATCTTTTCCGCTATCTGGACGAGCAAGCGTTCCGGTTCAATGAGCGAAAGGATAACGATCAAGGTCGTTTCTTGAAAGCGATTGCTGGGGTAATCGGAAAGAGGCTTACTTACGCAAATCTCATTGGACAGAGCGTGCAAGCAAACGGTCTTCCAGCTTAAACGCAAGCGCGAGCGCCGAGGGAAGCGAAGGAATCCTTAACGGTCTGGTTATGCCGCTATTTTCGCGGGGCTCTCAACGTCTGGAATTAGAAGACCTTCTCGGAAGAACATGGCCTCACTTCCTTTGTAGCGATTCTTTCCGGCGCTGTAGTTCATGCCATACACCAGCGAGGAGCAGCCCTTATACATGCCGAGAATTTCAGGTGCGTAATCGTACGAAACGATCCAAGGAATCGAGATTTTTTCCTTTACCATCTTGGCAATCGCGGCGTGGTCATCGTGCGTGTAGAGGTTCTTGTAGAGCCGCTTCGATTTCACATAGTAGGGCGGATCAAGATAAACCAAAGACTTCTGAGGAAGCGAAGGCAAGACGCCAGTAATCAGCGCCGCAGCGTCCAAATTGTAGAGCCGTATTCTACTACGGTAGAGGGCGATTTTTTCGATGCGTTTGCACAACGCCGCTTTGTTGTATCGTGCATCAATTTTCCAGTCGCCGGTTTGCTCCAAGCCGCCAATCACACCACCGGTCAAAATGCCAGAGCGGTTGGTTCGATTTAGAAAAAAAGTTGAAAATCCAAGCTCAAGCAAAGTGTGTTCATCAGGCGAACGGTGAATGAAAAACTGTTTGTGCCACTCCTCCATGTTCACGCTTGTATCGCGGATAATCTTGCACAATTCATCGGTCGAATTGATGACGCTGTGCCAAAATGCGAACACCGCCTTGTTGATGTCGTTAAGGTGGACGCAAGAGGCATATCCCTGCAAAAGCAGATTTACGGCGATGCCCGCGCCGCCCGCGTAGGGCTCCACATAATGACCGTCGAGAAGATCATTTTCCTCGAAAATCAGTTTGAGAAACTGAGTGAGTTTCCCCTTTCCTCCGGGGTATCGCAGAGGAGTGTTTGAAGTTTGCATAGCTGCTTTCAGCAAAAACAAGCCCCGGTGGCCACACTTTTCTACGGCGGCGGCTGCGACGCCCACAGTCGCTCAAGACATAGCTGCAAATTCAGCCAAGAAACCTTCAACTGGAGCGGGTCTGGATTCATCCACGGACTGTGAACATATGCGTTGAGCGTGTCTGGACTGAGCAACGAATCGGTTGCTCCGATCGCGATCTTAAACGGCTGGAGTTCCTTCTCCGTCATCAGGCCGGAATCTTTGGCGTGTTGATTCACGTATTGCAGACGCACCTTGAGTTTGTCCACGACCCTGCCATTCCCGTCTTTGGGGAGTTGGATTGAGTGTTTTTTGATGTAGTCGTCGAGACTCATCTCGAAAAATACCCGCAAAAGGACCGAAACCGCATGTCGGTATCTCACAACGTCGAGAAATTTTAACTCGACGAAAATATCGTTAATCTTCCCGCTGGGCAGTTCGAGTTTGAAAGATCGAGGAATGAGATTCGGTTGCTCATCCGTGGATTGGGTACCCGTCGTCTTGCGAGGCTTTGCCACCTTCTTAACTTGAGTCGGCTTGCCTGATATTTCCCAGCGCGCGCCTCCTCGTTGTTTCTTTGGCCGTCCCTCTACAATTTCCGAGATGAATTTTACTTGCTTGTCCTCAGTATCAATGTCGCGCTCGGTGAATTTTTCGCCCTTGTGTTTTGCGGTCGCGATGACAGTCACAATATCCGTCAGGATGCCTTGAATCCGCTCCTTACTCTGTTCAGAAACAAGTTTCCCGTCTTGAAACTCAAAGCCTACGGAAAGTTGAACCTCCTTGGATTTTAGCAATCGCTCAAGCGAAGTGATGCTGAAACTCGAACCCTCAAGCGTGGCGCGAACCGGGGGCGCGAGGTCAGTGTTTGTCAAAACAAAATTGACCGCATCTAAATCAGGTCGTTTTTCCCCGGCCTCAGCATCCGCCCTGGCCTTTGCAATAGCCGTCCAATGCTCCGTGCCCGCTCCTCCCAAGCTCCCTTGATGCTTGCGATCTATCCACACCTTTCCCGCCTCCTTGCTCGTGCAAATAACACATTCGATAACTTTGGGAATGTTGTCGGAATGATCTTTGTTGAGGCGCTTGAATGAAGCTAACAGCGAAGTTCCTTCCGCCAGTTCTGGCGAGATCATCAGATTTAGAGCCGTCAGCCTGCGATTGCCCTCAATCACGATGAAGTTTTGCTGCCCGTTCCCGTCATCTATCACAAGAAGCGGGTCACATGGATTAAGCCCGTGCTCCAAAATATCCTTGGCGAGCACCACAAGTTTTTTCCCTTGCTCTGCGATAATGGCGTCTCGCGCGCCTTTTTGGGATGTTTGTTTTACGATGCGATAATTGCTCGTATCGAGCAGCAGGTTTCCGACGCTGATTCCTTGGCGTATGTTCATGGCGGGGTGTGGAGGCGCGCAAACTGCCGATTTTCACCGCAGCGGGCAAGTCCGAAAGGCGTGCTGGAAAAAGCTGTGAGTTTGTGGAAAACTCGCCGCATGAATGAGCCAGCCGAACCAGAGCCGTCGCCGTTTGAAAAGCTCAAGGCGATTACGCGCCAAATCCTTGCGGTTCCCAAAAAGGAAATTGACCGCAGAGAAATGGAGTGGCGAGCGAAACGGGCAAGCCGGAAAAATCAAAAGGCCGCGTGATTCAAAGCTGAATTATCGCCATCCGGCTGCCGATGGCCGGTGCATCGAAGTATATTATTACCCAAAATTGCCTACGGTGGCCCGGCAGTTTTGCTGCGATTGCGCTGATGCAAAAGCCCGCTTCCCTTTCCCGGCGTTCCGTGCATCCTCCGCGCACACACATCCTCTCGCCTATGATTTTCCTCGGCATGGTCTTCGGTTTTATCGTCTGGTTTCTCGTGCGCTA
>JAYVRQ010000005.1:0-2768 GCA_043776145.1 Chthoniobacteraceae bacterium | reverse complement strand
TTCGTCGCGTCGATCCCGCGCGCGAAACGGGCGCGGGCGAAGTCGCCGTTCGATCTGCTCGACAACGATTTTTTTGACGACCCGTTCGGATCGTTCGGACAGATGCAGCGGCGCACGGTGACGGCGGAGCCCGTCGAACTCGACGTGAAGCCGCCGCCCGCCGCGGGCCGTCCGGCGGACTTCTCGGGCGCGGTCGGGAAATTTCAGATGGCCGTCGAGAGCAATCCGAAAAAGGTGAAGGTCGGCGATCCGGTGACGTTGAAGATGCGCATTTCAGGGACGGGAAATTTTGACCGCGTGAATGCGCCGAGTTTGGTCGAGCCGGCGGGCTGGCACCCGTACGAGGCGAGCAGCGACTTCAAGCCGGGCAACGAGCTGGCGTCCAGCGGCACGAAGACTTTCGAGATGGCGGTGGTGCCTGAGGAAAAGAAGACGCAAATGCCGCAGGTGCAGTTTTCGTATTTCGATTCCGAGGCGGAGAAATACGTGACGCTGAAAAGCGATGCCGCGCCGCTCGTGGTGGAAGGCGGTGCGCCTCCGCCTGTGGTGGCGAAGACGACGCCCGAGAGCGAGCCTCCGCACGCGCCGGAACCGGCGAAGGCGGTCGTGAGCGACATCGTGGGATTGAAGTACGAGAGCGGGGCGCGGCGGGATTCGTTCGAGCCGATGTATCGCTCGCGGATTTTCTGGATCGCGCAGGGTGTGCCGCTGGCCGCGCTGCTTGGTTTGCTGGGGATGAAATTTTTACGGAAAGATGAAGCGGCGAGCCGCACGGCGGCGCTGCGGCGGGAACGCGGCGAACTTTGGCGCAAGGTGCGCAATGAGACGATGCACGCGGAATTTTTCCAAAAGGCCGCGCGGCTCGTGCAGGTCGAAACCGCGCTCGCCACGGGCAGGCCGGATGTGAGCGTGGATGCGGCGGCGGCGCGTGCATCGCGCGCGCTCGATGAGGAGACGGCGGCGGGCATTGATGAGATTTTCAGCAAGCGCGCGGAGTTGTTGTACGCTGGCTCGGCGCACAGCGACGGGCGCGTTTCGGAGGTCGAGCGGGATCGGGCGCTGACGGTGCTCGAACGATTTTCGGAGGGTCATGCGAAGTAGGCTGCCGCGACGTGGCTTGCCGCTCCTGCGGCGAGCGGGCCGGCTTGTGGCTGGAGCCGCAAGCCACAGGGCGCTGGCGGCGCTCGCGTTTTTCCTCGCCTTTGCGGGGATGGTGAGGGCGGGGGATTTCGATGAGGGGAACCAGCTTTACGATCAGGGGAAATTCGGCGAGGCGAAGCAGGCATACGAGCGGCTGGTCGGTCGCGGTGAGTGGAGCGCGAATCTTTTCTACAATCTCGGCAATGCTGACTATCGCATCGGCGCGGCGGGGAAGGCGGTGCTGAATTACGAGCGCGCGCTGGTGCTGGACGGGACGCATTCCGAGGCGCGGGCGAATTTGAAATGGCTGCGCGGGCAAACGGGTGCGAAGGAACCCGCGCGGCGCTGGTGGGATAACGCTTATCCGGCGGTGCCGGGTGATGTGTTTGCGGTGATCGCGTCACTCGCTGTTTGGGGCGCAATTTTTGGAATCGTCCGGCGCAAAAATTTCGGCTGGGTGATCGTTGCGCTGCTGTTCGCGGCGTATGCGGGTTTCGGCGTGATGCGCGCGGAGAAGGACCGCGCGCTCGCGGTGATTATCGCGAAGGACGCAGCGGCGCGGCTGGCCCCGGCGGATCGGGCATCGCTCGCAGAGCCGCTGCCGGAGGGCAGTCGCGTGCGGGTGCTGAGCGAGCGAGGGGAATGGATTTACTGTGCGCTTCCCGGCGGCGGATTCGGCTGGGTGGCGCAGGGGCAGTTGGAAAAAGTGCGGCTTACCAAATCATGAAGCGCGCGCTGGCGGTAGTGCTGGCGTTTGGCGCGATCACGGCGCGGGGCGAGGATTGGCAGAAGAAACTGACGCCGTCGGGACTCGGGGCTTTCCCACCGATGCGTCCGCTGCACGCGACGTATCGTTTCGGCTGGTCGAAAATCCGGGCGGCGAACGCGACTTTCGATTACGCGAGGACGAAGGACGGTTTGATGAAGCTGGAAGTGGAGACGAAGACGGAGGGATTCGTGCGCGGGCTGTGGTCGATGGATGCCACGCACACGGCGCTCTTCGAGCCGGCGACGCTGCGGCCCGTGAGCGCGCTTCAGACGGAGATTTACAAAACGGAAACACTGACGACGAAACTCGATTTCAATGCCGAAGGCGTGGCGCGATTGCGCGAGAGCAAACCGCCGGACAAAAATCCGCCGAAGACGAAGCACTTCAAATTTCCCGGCGTGCTCGATCTCTACGGCGCGCTGCTTTTCACGCGCAGTCAGCCGCTGCAAAAGGACGACACGGTGCGCGTGGTCGTGTATCCCGCCGTCGATCCGTATCTCGCCGAGGTGAAAGTCCGCGGTCGCGAAAAAATCGAGATCGGGAAGAAGAGCTACGACGCGATCAAACTGGAACTGAAATTGCGCCGGATCACGAAGAAGCTCGAACTCGAGCCGCACGCGAAATTCAAACGCGCGACGGCGTGGCTGTCTGACGATCGCGACCGGCTGCTGCTCAAGGTGCAGGCGGAGGTTTCCGTCGGGAGCGTGTGGACGGAGTTGGAGTCGGTGCAGTTCAGGGAGCTTTAGCGGCGGCTTTCCGGTCTTCGTTGAGGCGCTGGATGTTCAGGTCCGCATTCGTGCCGTAGCCGCATTCCAAAGCCTTTCGGTACCAGACTTCCGCTTCATCGAACTTTTTTAGG
>JAYVRQ010000004.1:0-2778 GCA_043776145.1 Chthoniobacteraceae bacterium | reverse complement strand
TTCACGGCGAGGCTCTTGTTGTCGAGCTTGAGGACTTGGAGTTGCAATTGCGCCGTGACCTTTTTGCCAAAGGCATCCTGCGTCTCCAGCATCGCGCGGTACGGCCCGGCCCCGAGCTTCAGCGGGAGCGTCCCCTTCCCTGCTCCGTCGGTCGAGAAATCATGTTCCACTGCAAGCTTTCCGAGTTCCCATGAATTCGGATTCCCGGGGTCGGGCTTCGGCTTTTCATCAATGCCGGCAAAACCTCTTCCGTGAAAGGGAAACGGCTCACGCTCGGACAGCGACGCTCGCACGACTTTCTCCGGCTGCTGCAAATGATAGATCTTCACCGTGCCCTTCGCGGCCCGGCCTTCGCCATCGAGGCTCTCGGTGAGAATGCGGATCTCCAGCGGCTTTTCATCCGTCAGCCATTCTTCCGCGGAAAGCGAAGCCTTCAGCGCCGTATAGCCGACATTCACCGCGCGCTGCGCCGAGCGCGTCTCACCGGTCGTGTCCGTCACGTCCACACTCACCGTGTATTGGAAAGTCGGCTCATCTTTTTCCAGCACCGAGGCATCCGGCTTCGCGACGAACTCAATCGCAAAACCGCCATCGTCCTTCGTCACCGCCGTGCCGTGCGCGATCTCCTGGCTCGCACCCACCGGCATAGGCCGCCACCAGTAGCATGTGCCCCACCATATCGGGAATCGCACCTCGCGCATCACGCGGTAGCGCACCTTGCCGCCGCCGATCGCCGCGCCCGTGTAGGATGTCGCCTTGCCGCTCAACTCGATTTTGCCATTCAGCTTCGCCGCAGTTTTCGGCACCTCGATCGCGACTTGGAATTTCGGCCGCTTGTATTCCTCCACGTTGAATGCCACCCCGCCACCCGGCCCGTCCTCCACGCGGATCATCATCTGTCCCGCGAGGCGATCGCGCGGAGTCGTGAAGCTGCCGCTGAACGATCCGTAGTCATTCGCCTTGTGCTTCTGCTTCGCGATCTCCTCGCCATTTGCATCGGCAAAAATCACCGTGAGCGACTGCCCTCCGAGCGTCTTGTAGTCATCCTGATCGCGATCCGCGCGGATGCAGATGCCCTTGTATTGCACCGTCTGCCCCGGACGATAGAGCGACCGGTCCGTGAAGAAAATCGTCTGCATTTCAAAATCCCGTTCGCGGCGTTCGCGCGCATTCGAGTGCTCGTTGGCGGAAGACAACTGCTGATCCTTGAACTTCACATGCACAAACGCCCCGCGGTCCCGCGCCGCCTGCGCGGCGAACCGCCCATTGGCGTCCGTCTTCGCTTTCGCGCCTTCGCTGAACTTGCCGTTGTTCCCGCGCACCCAGAACTGCGCCTCCGCACCCTCGATCGGATCGCCCGAGCGCGCATCGAGCACGAAGCCTTCCACTTTCCCATCGCCCTGCTGTGAACGCATCACCAGCGCAAGATCACTCACCCACACATCGGTGAATGAAACGACGTTATTGACCGCGGCGAATCCCTTGTCGTGACTCGCGACGAGCGTGTAGTAACCGGGCTTCAGGTCGTTCGGCGCCGGGATTTCCTGCATCCGCTCGCGGAAATCATCCGTCGCGGGAAGTTTTGCCGACCATTCACGTTCCGGCTTCGCTTGGAGCAAGGCCTTGCGCTCCGTCTGATTCATCCACTCCGGCTGACCCTGCGAACGCTTGATCCGCTCCACCCAGTCCTGCCGCACGACGCGGAAATGGATCTCCGTCACGTTCCGATAATGGACATCCACCGTCGACAACGGCGCATTCCAAACGCGCTCGGTTTGGATGCGCGAAGACTTCGACTCGATCTGCTGCACGAGATTGAAGCACATCCTGCCGCCGTGGCTTTCCGGATAAGTCTGCTCGCCCTGCTTCGCGATCTTATGCGCCTCCAGCAGTTCGTTCTCATTGTGCAATACGTGCGCCCATTCAAAGCGCGCCAAAGCGGAAATCTCATGGTCCGCCCATTGATTGATGAAATGCTTCAGCGCAGATTTGTAACGGGCGGATTTCTCCTCACCGAGGGCCCGGTTGTTTCCAAAAGTCAGACGCGAAAGATCCGTATGCAGCAGCGCCGACTTATCCGCATCCTGTGCGTGGAAGCGCAGCAGGCTCTGGTAAAGCCGCACTGCTTTGAACGTAATGGAATCCGCGTCTGTCGCCCCCGGCTCCCACTTCATAAACTCATCCGCCGGCGAAAACACCGGGCCTTCCGCTGTGAGTTCAAACGAATCCTCCGCCTTCGCCGCAGCCTGTTCGCCCGAGGAATAAAACGTGAGCGCCTCATGCGCGATGAAGTCGAACAGCGTCGGCCGGTAGCTGTCCGGCACAGTGCCCTTCATCAGCAGCTCGTCATAGTCCGCCACCGGGATTTTTTTCAGATCATCCGCCGCCGCGAGTGCCTTCGTGAACTGCCTGTCGATCTCCGCAAAAAGCCGCGGCAGATCCCATGTCGTGAAATCACTCCCCGGTGCCTCCCCCGTCGCCGTGCGCTGCATGAAACGATGGCGATTTTGCTGAAAGTAATGCCAGTACCAGTCCGCAAGGATTGCATCCATCACCGGCACCATCTCCTTTGGCGCCTTCGCGATCTCCGCCTCCAAGCGCGTGATCTTTTCCTCCGCTTTGTTCCCTTCGATCTGCCCCTCGAATGCGATCCTCCGAGCCAGCGCCTTGATCGCCTCCGGCCACGCCTTGTCCTTTACCGCCGCGTCAACGATCGGACCGAGCTTCTCAATCGCCGTCTTCGGCAGCCCCTTTTTCTCAGCATCATCTACCTCTTTC
>JAYVRQ010000003.1:0-9318 GCA_043776145.1 Chthoniobacteraceae bacterium | reverse complement strand
GGAATGGGAATGCGCGACGCCGCGCGGTTGCCGGCCACGCGCGTGCTGCGGTAATTCAGCGAAAACGGCGTGCCGCTCACCGGCAGCGATTCCGAGAGTTCCTGCGTCTGGATGAACACGCTGGGAGGATCGTTCGGTTTTGGCGGCGGTGGCGGCGGTGGCGGAGGAGGTGGCGGTGGGCCGCTGCCCGGCGGCGGACCGTACGGCCAGTTCGCATCCCACGGGGAAAAGTGCGGGATCGGAATGCGCCAGATGCTTGCGCCCGCCGCGTACTTTCCGCCGATGATCGCGCGCTCCGCGTCCGTGATGTTGAGAATCCCCAGCGCGGTGCCGGTGTCCGCGTTTCCATCGCCGTCCACATCGAGATTCGCCGCGCCGCCCGCGATCGAAATGATTTTCACGATGCGCCCGCTCGGCCCCGCTTCCCACACGCCGCGCGCCTTGTTGTAAAAGCCGCTCGGCACGTCGATGCCGATGTCGAAGTGGAGAAAATTTTCGACGTAAAAATAAACCGGCTTGTCGAACTCGACGCTCGCCGCGCCCGCCGCGTCCGCTTCATCCGCGCTCAAATCCGCGCAGTAAGTGTACGCGCTGTTTGAGGGCAGCGCGCCGGGCATCGCGAGCGGGCCGTTCGGGCCGACGGTGAATTCCGTCGCGCGCACGCTCAGCGCAGGCGCGGGCTGCGTGCTGCCGTCCGCCATTTTCAACATCGCGCTCGTGCCCGGCTGGAAAAGGAGCGCCGCGTGACGCGGGCCGCTCGCGTCGTTTTGCATCGTGGCCTCGTGCATCTGCATCGGCGCGCCCGCGCCGAGCGTCACCTTCGTCATCGCCGCATCCACGCCGATCATCACGACATCCTTCAGCACGCTGAAATCCTGCTGCGCCGTGTCGAGCCGCCGCTGCACGGAGGCAAATCCCGCCGCCTCGAATTTCACCGTGAGCGGTGAACCGCCGTTCACCGCCATGTCGAACACGCCGTCCGTGCGCGAATGCGTCTGCCCGAATTCGGGTCGGCCGAGCAGAGTGATGGTGACGCCCGGCAGCGGCAGCCCGTCGTCCCGCAGCACGCGCCCACGCAGCACCGCCGCGAGCACGGGCTTGATGGCATCGGGCGCGACGCCCGTCTGCACGGCATTCGGGCCGGTGTAGAGAAAACTCACCGCGACCGCCGCGGGCACCGCCGTCGTCTGATCGAGCTGCGTCACTTCCGGCTCGGGCAGGATCATCACTGCGCGGGAAATGAAGCGCGCGTCCCGCTTCGCCTTGATCTGCACGCCGCCGATGAACACGAATTTCGGGAGCAGCCCCGCGCCGACGAAACTCTGCGCGTCCATCTGCCCCTTCACCGTGAAGGCCGTGAGCGGGCTCAGCACGCCGCCGATCGCGCCGTCGTTGAGGTCGCGGAATTTTCCATCCACCGGCGCGAAGCCCGCGCCGAGGATCGAGTTCGTCATGCTGCCCTTGATGCGCACCGTCCCGACTTTCCCCGCCGCGAACGTGTCCGCATCCGCGTCGATCCCGCCGAGCGCGCCATCCTCGCCGAGCGTCGCCCCCGCGAGCACGAGCGAATCCGCGAGATCACCCGTGAGCAGCAGCGTCCCGATTTTTTTCGCGGTGATCGTGCTGTTGAAAATGCCGCCGCCTTTTCCCGCCGCGTCTTTCGCGATGCTCATCGTCCCGATTTTCCCCGCCGCGATGCGTCCCTTGAAATCCCCGCCTTTCACCGAGAGCGAAACGAGTTTTCCCGGCACCGCGATGTCCGCCTCGCAGTTGCCAGCCGTGACATCGAACGCCGCGATCTGCGCCGCGGAAATCTTCGCGCCGCCCGTGATGCTGCGCGCCTTGAAGGTGAGCGTGGAAGATGGTGCCGCGAGCTGCATCGCAGCCACAGCCCGCGCGGTGAAGGCGAGCGGCGGGGCCTTCTGCGCCACCGGCAGCGCGAGCCCCGCGCCTGCGGCGACGTCGCCGATGCGCAGCGATTCGAGCTGCGCGAACTGTATTGTGCCGGTGAGATCGCACTTTGCCGCACTGATCGACTTCACGGCCTCCGCGCCGCTGATTGCGCCGACCTTCACCCGCCCGTCGCCCACTTTCACAACCGTAATCGTAAGCACGCTCGTCGCGTTCGTGCCCGCGAGCACGATCCCGGCGACCGGCCCTTTTCCATCGAGATCGGGATCGTCGAGCGTCACGGTCGCCGTGCCCGGACCTTTCAATTTCACCGTGTAGGCATCGCCGTCGGAATCGGTGAATGTTTGCGGCGGTCCCGCGGCATGAGCGTCCCGCGCGGACGCGAGCAGTAAAGTGATGACGCAGCCGGCGAGGGGAAGCCAGCGCCGGTTTGAGAGGGATGAATCGTGTTTCATAAAATCTCCTTCGTTGAGCAAGCGCGTGAACGGTGACAGACCCGGCGGGTGCGCGCGAGATTTGATTGTCGCAGGGCGAGTCGCGCGCGGAATCCAAAGCCGCTCGCCGCCATCGCCAGCAGCGAAAGATTTCCGGTAACGTCGCGCGCCGCATCCGTCAGGAATCTGCGTGAACACGAAAATCTGTCCCATTTGCAAAACTCCCACCCCGGCGAATGCGCCGGGCGGATTCTGTCCCGTGTGCGTGCTGCGCGATGCGGAGGAGCCCGCGCCCGCCGGTCGCGCCGCGCCCTCGCTCGCGGAAGTCGCCGCGGCGTTTCCGCAACTCGAAGTGCTCGCGCTCATCGGCCAGGGCGGGATGGGCTTTGTGTACAGAAGTGCGGCAACCTTCGCTTGATCGCACCGTTGCCTTGAAAATCCTGTCGCCAGTGCTGTCGCGCGATCCCGCCTTCGCCGAGCGTTTCGCCCGCGAAGCCCGCGTGCTGGGAAAACTCAGCCATCCCAACATCGTCACCGTTTTCGAGTCCGGCGCCACTTAGTCGGCAAAACGCGGCTGCAGGAATCGGAGCACCTTTCACGAAGGTGCGAGCCAGGCGGACTAAAGTCCGGGACTACTTTTCCAGCGCAAGACTCACGCTTCTCGGCTGGATCGCCGTGGCGCAAATCCGCCGCTCGGCGGGAAAACTTTGCGACATGGGGTTGGCGGTGTTTGACGGGTTGCTTTTTCCACTGCTTGCGCTGGATGCGTTGATCGTCTCCATCGACTTCGATGGGCGGACGCACATCGTTGGCCCGGGCCTCACTCTGGGAGTGACGATGGCCGAGCGGAACATCCCTGGATTGGTCGTCCTTCTCTTGTTGGTAGTCATCATCGGCGTGGACTGGCTCATCATCCGCCGCGTGTGGCGCTTGGCGCGCTCATCGTCGTGGGCTTGGCGAACGTATTTGATGAGTTCGGCAAAGAAAATAATACCATGAACAAAATGTTCGACTCGATCGCCGCGCATTCCTTCTGGCTCCTGGCAATCGTCCCGTTTCTTTGTCTGCTCGTTTGGTTTGCCATTGAGTCCAGATGGGCGGCCTATTCATGCAAGGGGAATTACCAAGAGTTGAAGATTCTCAATGAGCTTCGCGAGAAAGGCATCATCACGCAGAAAGAGTTCGATGAAAAAAAAGAGGAACTGCTGAGTGCATGATGCCGCCGGGACGATTGCCGCGCACATGAAGAAAGCGCCGAACCATGCGCTGCGGCTACGGGCCGACGCGCAATCCCTCCGCCTTCGCGAGATCACGCTGCCGCGAGTCGAAGCTCCAAAATTCCGTCGCCCCCAAAGTTTTTGCGGCGGCGAGATGCAAGATGTCGAGACCGCGGTTCCCCTAGCTCTCGGTCCATGTCGCAGACAAAATTTCCGCACGCCGCAGCATCACATTCGCATCCAACTCCGTGACCCGAAGCATCCCCGCCTTTTCGTCAGCTTCGTAGTCGGCCAGCCAGTCACGACATTGAGATCAGGAAACTGGTGTCAACGCAGGTCACCTGACTTCAGTTCCGTCAGTAGGGGCCGCGCAAGTCGTTGAACAACTCATCCAAATCGGCCTGGGTGAGCACGGGGCGATCGGATTTTGGGCGCTTGAACACCGCGCTCTTGCTCCAGTCCACCTTCTCTCGCCGCCACCGTCCGCGATCCCGCCGACGAACTGCGCCACCTCATCGCCATCGCCAGCGCGGGGTGATCCGCTCCGCTCGTTATTCCAGATAAAGATCCACCGTCGTCACGACACGAACGCTTTTCCGATCGGGCGAACTTTCATCCACGTCCTCGATTTCAAACGGCCCCTGCACCGCGTGGCGGATGCGCCCCACGCGGCTGCCCGAATCGCCCGCAAATTTCTCCGCCGCGATGCGCGCATTGCGATTCGCCTCCTGGATCATCGCGGGCTTGATCTCATTCAGCCCCGTGAAAAGAAACTGCGCACGGCTCGCCGTCAGCAGGATGCCCTGCTGCACCAGTTTGTCGCAGTTTTCGAGCGCGGTTTTCGCCGCAGTCACATTGCGCGTGCGCAGCAGCACCGTCACCGTCGCGTCGAAATGCGCGGGCGGCGGCGGCGCATCCTCGCTCTTCTCTTTCGAGTTGGGACGGACCTCGCGCATGTTCGGCGGCGAATTGGAAATCTCCGCCGCCTGAAAGCCCGCGTCCTTCAAAAACGCCTGCACGATTTCGCGCGATTTTCCGAGCTTCTCCTGGAGCTTGCCGAGGCTCTCATCGCTCAGGGTAAAAGTGACGGGCCAGACCACGAGATTCGCCGGCACCTCGCGCTCGGAGAGTCCCTTCACCGTCACGTATTCATCGAGCCGTTTGTAATCCAGCGCCGCGTGCCCAATCAGCCACGCGGCGAGGCCCATGCCGATGATAAAGGAAAATCCGAAGATGCCACCAAAGAGGCGGGGAGAGGATTGGTCGTTCATATGCGTACTAAACGAGGATTCACTGCGGATTCTTTCAGGGAAAGCGCGGATTGTTTCCGGGACGACGTTTTAGAAAGAGAGATTTTCGAGCGGCGGGTGAAGACACGCGGTCAAGGCAGCCCGCTATTTCCGGGGCGCGAAATAAATCCATGTGCCGAGATGCGCGGCGACGATGCCCCAAAATACGAGCTGGTAGGAAAGTTTGCGGTTCTTGTGCCGGAGCCACTGTTGCGCCACGAGCGCACCCGGCCAGCCGCCGAAAAGTTCGAGCAGATGCAGCGCGTTTTCCGGGAGACGCCAGGCTCCGTGCCGCGCGCTGGTTTTGTCGTGCCAGTAAGCACCGAGGGTGACGGTGCTCATCATCAGATAGACGACCGGGAAAATCGGAGTGACCCGCCCGAGCCAGGCCGCGAGCGCCAGCGCAGCGAGAAACGCCGCCGCAAACGTCAGACCGAGCGCGCGCCACGACCCGAGATCGGGCGCGTCCTCGAACTGCACCTGAAGCGCCCGTGCGCGGCCCTGATGGTCCTTTCCAGAAAAATAAAACACCCGGTCGCCAACGACCGGACGGCGAGCACCGACGACCGCTTTGACATGCGCAAACACATCCCCCGAGCCCGCGTCCGGGGCGATAAATCCGAAGCCTTTTTCGTCATCCCATTTCACGATGGTCCCGCTTTGTCGAACGCTGCTCATGCGCCATCAAGTTCTCATCCGCCTGCGGCAGGCAAGGCCGTTCTGCGGCGGGCGGTGCGATTCCCCAAAATTCCGGTTGCCACATCCGGCGAATGGTGATTTTCTCGCCGCCCCTCAACGAAAAAAAACAATCACTCATGGGTTCACTTAAAAAGAGACGGAAAGCAAAAATCGCGAAGCACAAACGCCGGAAGCGGATGAAGGAAAACCGCCACAAGAAGCGTTTGCGCTACAAGAGCTAGCGGTTAAAATCCGCGGCATGATTTCGCTCCGATTTGCCCGTCCCCGCAAATTCACCGGAGCCCTTTCCGTGGCAATCATCGGCGCTGTTTGCACGCCGATTTTGGCCGCGCCTGAAGCGCCCTCCGGCCCGCCCGCGGCTGTTCCCATCAAGGCTGCGCGGAAGGCCGTTTCAAAAAAAGCCGAGCCTGAAAACGCCGCGCCGGCGGCTGCGTCCCGGGATTTCGCCGACGCGCTTCCCACGAATGTCCCCGCCGCGCCGGACCTGCATCTGCGCCCGGAGGGGGCGCGGAAGGCCGACGCGCTCGTGGCCTTTGGCGACGCGCTGATCGCGGAGGATAACGCGGACCCGGAGAAGTCGCTCGAAGGCTTTCGCAAGGTGCTGGAACTCGATCCCGGCTATGCGGAACTCGCCGTGAAAGTCGCCTACGAATTGTCGCGGCGGAACGATGTTTCCGGCGGAATCCAAGTGCTCAAGGATTGCATCAAGGCCGCGCCGAAGGAGCCGATGCCGCTCGTTTATCTCTCGCAGCTTTACGCGAAGCTCAAGAAGCCCGATCTCGCGCTGAAAGCTGCGGAGCAGGCGCTCGCCGTCGCGCCGGAAAATTTCGCGTGCTACCTCGCGAACTACGAACTGCTGATCGCGGCGGGCGATTCCAAAAAGGCCGAGGCGCTGCTCGATAAGGCGGTGAAGTCCGGGAGCACGGACGCGAAATTCTGGATGCAAACCGGCGATCTTTACACGCGGCTTTTTCTAAAAGAGGACGGCTCGAGCCAGCCCGATCAGCGTGAGAAAATGGACGCCGTCTTCCGCCGCACCGCGGAACTCGCCGGCGACGACATGGCCATCGTGGCCCGCGTCGGCGATTATTTCATCCTCTCGCAGCAGGTGAAGGAGGCGATTCCCTATTACCTAAAAGTCGTCGCCGTGCCGCAGACGGACAAAGACCCGCAGCTCGGCAACACGCGGGACAAACTCGCCCGCGCCTTCATCGTCACCCAGCGCCGCGACGAGGCGATCACGGTGCTGGAAGAGATGGCGAAGGACGACCCGCTGCGCTTCGCCACGTTCGAGTATCTCGGCGAACTCTATCAGCAAAAAGGCGACATCGAGAAGGCGCTCCACAATTACGAGCACAGCCTCCAGCTCGATTCCGGCGAGCCGCAGCATTACCTCCGGCTGGGCCTCATGCTGATGGAGGCGAAGAAGCCGGCGAAGGCCGTTGATGTCCTGCTGCGGGCGCACGCGAAATTTCCCGACGTGCCGCGGATCACGATGATCCTCGCCGTCTCGCTGAGCAAGGCGAAGCGCCACACGGAAGCGATGACGGCGTTCGCGCAGGCGATGGCCGAGGCGGAGAACAATCACGAGGAAATGCTCGATGGGACGTTCTATTTCCAATACGGCGCGGTCGCCGAACAGGCCGGGCTGATCGAAAAAGCCGCCGGGCTTTTCCACCAGTGCATCGAGCTGAATCCCAACGGCGCGGCGGAGGCCTACAATTACATCGGCTACATGTGGGCGGATCGCGGCGAGCACTTGGATGAAGCAGGCGACATGATTAAGAAAGCCCTCGAGATGGAACCGGAAAATCCTTCCTACCTCGACAGCCTCGGCTGGTTTCATTTCAAAAAAGGCGAATACGAACCGGCGCTCAAGCAACTGCTGCGCGCCGCGGAAACCATCAAGCAGGAAGACGGCGTGGTGTTCGATCACATCGCCGACACCTACCAGGCGATGGGTCGCACCGCCGAGGCGATGAACTACTGGCAGAAAGCCTTCACGCTCTCCGCCGACGACAAAACGGAGGCGGCGAAAATTTCGGAAAAGATCGAGGCGGCGAAACAGAAGGTAACCTCGAAAGCGCCGCCCGCGCCCGTTCCGGCGAATTAGCACTGCGCGGGCTGAGCCCAAGGAGCGGCGACATTCCTGTCGCCGACCCTCACGCCTGCGCGAAGCGCCAAATCGAATCTTCAAGCGCGCGGAAAGATTGGCGCTTCGCGCGCGGGCTTTGGGTCGGCGACAGGAATGTCGCCGCTCCTTGCATCCATCCGCGCGGAAACTCGCAGGAATGGTTTGACCGGTTGGCACCGCGTCCCTATTTCACAACGCGAATTTTTTCCCGCGCACGCCGCGCACAACAAATCCTAAATCACCAATCCTAAATTTTCCAATGGCCTTCACCACAATCACCGACATTCACGCCCGCCAAGTTCTTGATTCCCGCGGCAATCCCACCATCGAAGTCGAAGTGCAGCTCGCGGGCGGCGCGGTGGGGGGCGCGATCGTGCCGAGCGGCGCGAGCACGGGCGAGCACGAGGCGTGGGAACTGCGCGATGGCGTGAAGGATCGCTATCTCGGCAAAGGCGTGACGAAGGCGGTCGCGAACGTGAACAAGACAATCGCGAAGGCGCTGGAAGATTTCGACGCGCTCGATCAGGTCGGCGTGGACAAGACGATGATCGCGCTCGACGGCACGCCGAACAAAGCGAAGCTCGGCGCGAACGCCATCCTCGGCGTCTCGCTCGCCACGGCGAAGGCGGCGGCGAATCAGCTCGGCGTTTCGCTTTTCAAATACCTCGGCGGACCCAATGCGAAAGTGCTGCCCGTGCCGATGATGAACATCGTGAACGGCGGCGCGCATTCGGATGCGCCGGTGGATTTTCAGGAGTTCATGGTCATGCCGCGCGGCGCGGATACTTTTTCCGAGGCGCTGCGCTGCGGCACCGAAATTTTCCACGCGCTGAAAGGCGTGCTCAAAGCTCGCGGCCTTTCGACGGCAGTGGGCGACGAGGGTGGCTTCGCGCCAAATTTCACCTCCGCGGACGACGCGCTCGAATCCATCGCGCTGGCCGTGAAGAAAGCCGGGTATAAGTTTGGCAAGGATGTCTTCATCGCGCTCGACGTGGCTTCATCGGAATTTTTCGATGCGAAGGCGAAGCAGTATGTTTTCAAAAAATCCGACGGCTCGAAGCGCAGCGCCGCGGAACTCGTGTCCTACTATCAGGGGCTCGCGAAGAAATTTCCGATCGTCTCCATCGAAGACGGCTGCGCGGAAAACGATTGGGACGGCTGGAAGCAACTGACCGACGCGATGGGCGCGACAACCCAGCTCGTGGGCGACGATCTTTTCGTGACGAACGTGGATTTCCTCCGCAAAGGCTTCGAGCGCGGCGTCGCGAATTCGATCCTCGTGAAGGTGAACCAAATCGGCTCGCTCACCGAGACGCTCGACGCCATCGAACTCGCGAAGGAGCACAGCTACACCGCCGTCATCAGCCATCGCTCCGGCGAGAGCGAGGACACCACGATCGCCGATATCGCCGTGGCCACGAACGCCGGCCAGATCAAGACTGGCTCGCTCAGCCGCACCGACCGCGTCGCGAAATACAATCAATTGCTGCGGATCGAAGAGGAACTTGGTGACAACGCCATCTACGGCGGTAAGATGCGCACGTGAGCGACCCGTTCGGCGATCATCAAACTCATTCGTATGAGGGAATCTGGCCTTCCCTCAACAAATTCCTGCTCGCGCTCATCCTGTTCAC
>JAYVRQ010000002.1:0-9348 GCA_043776145.1 Chthoniobacteraceae bacterium | reverse complement strand
GAGGCCCTCGCCCCCGTGCAGGCCCTGCTCATCCTCGACAATCTCGAATCCCTCCCGAAGGACGACCAGAACCGGCTCTTCGATTTCCTCAGCCAGCTTCCGCCCGGCTGCAAGGCCATCGTCACCAGCCGCTGCCGCACGGATGTGGACGCGCGCATCATCCGCCTCGGCAAGCTCGAACAGGACGCCGCCCTCAAGCTCCTTGCCAAACTTGCCGCCGACCGACCGCTGCTGCAAAAAGCGACCGACGCCCAGCGCATCCACCTCTACGAGGAGACCGGCGGCAATCCGCTCCTGCTCCGCTGGATTGCCGGCCAGCTCGGCCGCGGAAGCTGCCGCACCCTCGCCGCCGCGCTCGCCCTCTGCCGCGACGCGGCCAGGGAGAACGACCCGCTGGAATTCATCTTCGGCGACCTGCTGGAGACCTTCACCGAAGCCGAGACCAAGGCTCTCGCGGCGCTCAGCTACTTCACGCAGCAGGTCGAGGTGAAGCTCATCGCCGAACTGGCCGACCTCTCGAAGACCGCCGCGGAAACCGCGCTCGGCGATCTCTCCAACCGCGCCCTCGTCATCCCGGATGAGGAGGAAAAACATTACGCTTTAGTGCCAATGGTCGCGGATTTCCTGCGGAAGAAACGGCCCGACGCCGTGCGCGAAACCGGCACACGACTGGAGCAGCGCGCTTACGCGCTCATTCTCGAAAACGGCAGCCGAAAACACGACCGCTTTCCAGTGCTGGATGCCGCATGGTTCACCGTGTCCCCCGCATTGCCACTCTTCCTCGTCGGGCCAAATCCACGACTGCAAACCGTGTGCGACGCTCTCGTGACATTTTCCGAGTTCACGGGCCGCTGGGATGAATGGCTCTTGTTCGATCTGATCGCAGAAGGCAACGCTGTCGCGGTTGGCGATCACTACAATGCCGGTTGGCGCGCTCTCCATGCCGGGAAGATTCATAGTCTTCGTCACGAGGGAGACGCGGTCCTGGCATGTGCTGACCGTGCTTCAATGCACTGGCAGTCGGCTCAGGCCAGCGCCCGTGAACGTGCCTTTTCCATCCAACTGCGCGGCGTCGGGAGTCGCATCCGGGGAAACTACCTTGCGGCAATCACCGCTTTTCGCGAAGCGCGCGACCTGCATTGCAGCTTGTCCTCCAAGAGCGGCGATGTGGCTGGCAGCCTTTCCTATCTTGCCTCTGTGGAGTGGCACCTTGGCGATCTTGTTACGGCGGAACGGCATTATCGCGAGGCGTTGCAAATTGCACGGGCAATCCGCGACGCGGAGGGAGTGGCCACTTACACGGGTAATCTAGCTGCGCTGGCGCTCGATCAAAAAGACTGGCCTGGATCTGAAACCCTAGCCCGCAACGCTCTGCGTTTGTCCGAGAAGCTGGGTCGCCAGGAGTTGATCGCGTCGAATTGCGAACGCCTTGCCGAAGCCCTCGTTCTACAAGGCAAAGCCACCAAAGCTCTGCCCCACGCCCGCAATGCCGTGGAAATCTTCACAAGACTTAGCTTGCCCAATATCTCGACCGCGCGTGCCGTTCTCAACAAGTGCCGCCTCGCCTTTACCCTCGAACGCCTGAACCACGGCTGGACCTACAACACCACCACGCTGGAGGGGAACACCCTCACGCTGGGGGAAACCCGCGAGGCGCTGGCGAATCCGGCGGCCGTCTTCCCCGGCAGACCGGCAGCGGACACGGCGGCGACCCGGGCGCAGGGCGCGGCGTTGCAGGTCGTGGCGGAATTCATCCGCGACGGTCGGGAGTGGCGCGTGCCGGATTTTTTCCGCCTGCACACGGTGCTCATGCAAGGCTCCACGGTGGACAGCATGAAGCCCGTCGGCACCTGGAAGATCGAGGACAAAGGCACGTCCATCAAACTGCGCGGCAAGACGCAGTGGAACGATGCCTACGCCGCCGCGCACGATGTCCCCGCGCTCATGGCCGACTGGCTCGCCGAACTGAACCGCCTCCGCAACGGCGCGGACGATCCCTTCGAATCCCAAGTCTGGCTGCACGCCACTTTCGCCCGCATCCATCCCTTCGCCGATGGCAATGGCCGCATGGCGCGGATGCTGGCAAACCTCCCGCTGCTCGCCGTCGGCCTCGCCCCCGTGGACATCCCCGCCACCGCGCGCGACCGCTACCTCACTGCGCTCGCGACCTGGCAAATCAAGTGCGGGCCACCGCTCCCCGGCCAACCGCTTTTCGCGAAGCCAAATCTGCTCGCCGATTTCCGCAAGCTCTGCGCCGCCAGCCGCCACAGCGGCAGCTCCGGCTAAATCGCCACGATGTGAAGTGCGCGAAGGGCGTAGATCAGAAAAACCAGGCCGAGGATCAGGCCGATGATGCTGAGGACCACGCCTTTGATGAACATCTTCACGACGAAAAAGATGACGTAAAGGACGAGCGCGGTGATGAGGATGGGGACGAGTGAGGAGAGCATTGGCGGCAGCTATGGCGGAAGTCCCGCGATTGCGCACGCGCTATTCCGCGGGTGGAAACGTGCGCGCGAGTTTTCGCTCGGCGACGCTCCAGACGCGCACGATGCCATCCTGCCCGCCTGCGGAAACCCAGCGCCCGGCGGGATCGGCGGCGGCGGTGAAAAGGTATCCGGCGCTGTCTGGCAAAGGTTTCCCGGCGAGGCGGAGCGAGGCGTCGCCGCTCGCGGTGAGCAGCGCGTCGCTGCCGCCGACGAAGGAAACGGCGGAGACTTCCGCACCGTAATCGGCGGTGTTCGCCGTCTGTTTTCGCTGCGCGAAATCCCACACGCGCACCGAGCGATCCGCGCCCGCGGTCGCCAGCGCCAGCCCGTCCGCGCGCCACGCGACGCCGAGGACGTGACCGGTGTGGCCTTCGAGATTCGCCACGCGCTCGCCGTCACTCACGCGCCACACCCGCGCGAAACGATCGCCCGCCGCCGTCGCGAGCGATTCGCCATCCGGCGAGAAGGCGACGCTGTTGATCGTGTCCGCGTGCGGCTTTGGAATCGCCCGCGCGAGCGTTCCGTCGGCCACGCGCCAGAGCTTGAGTTCGCCTTCGCGGGAAGGCGTGCCGCCGCCGGTGGCGAGCAGTTTTCCATCGGGGGAAAAGGCGAGCGCCGTCACGCGATCCGCCAGCATCGCCGGATCGTCGGGATTCCCGATCGTCCGCTCCAGCGCCCACACGCGCCGCGCGCTTGTGCGGCGAACGTGTTTGTCCGCGCCGATGCAAAGCAGCGCGCCGTCGGGAAAATATGCCGCGATTCCCGCGCGATCCGGCGGCTCCAGCAGCGCGCCGTTTTCCAGCGCGATGTGCGACTCGCCGCCGATCAGCGCGGTCGTGGCGTCGGGCGAAAGGCTGAGTTGATTTGCCGCCGGAAGCGGCTCCGCGACCAGCTTCTTCGCGGCCTCCAGCGCAGCCTGCGCTTCCACGAGCGCGGCCTCGGCAATCACCGATGCAATCTCCGCCGCCGCGTTTGCCGCCGCCGATTCCCCGGCCATCCGGCTGCCGAGTTCCGCGTTCACTTTCGCTGCACGCAGCGCCGCCTCGGCTTTGTCCGCCGCCGCGTTTGCGGCTTTCGCAGCGTCCTGCGCGGCCTTGTCGTCGGGCTTCGATTGCGAGGTTTCGGCCGCAGCCTTTGTGTCTTCCTTTTTGCGCTGAAATTCCGAGCGTGCCTTCTCGAGCGCGGGTCCGGCCACGCGCGCGGTGTCGGCCTCCTTCTTCGCGCGTTCGGTGGCCGCGGTGAATTGCGCTTTGCGCGCACCCGCGAGCATCTGCGCCGTCTGCACGTCGCGCTCCGCTGCGATCACGCGCCGCGCCGCAGGATGCTCGCGCGCGATCTTCCGCGCTTCCTTTCCGTCCGCCGCATTCAATCCGTGAAGCGCACTATCCGCGCCGCACCACCACAGCGTTCCATCGCTCGCGAGTGCCATCGCGGAAAGCGGCGCATCCTGCAGCTTGAATTCACGCAACGGCTTCGGCGCTTCGGCGGGCGCGTCCTGCGTCCACGGCCACACGCGCACGATCCCATCCGCGCATCCCGTCGCCACTTCGCCGCTTTTCAAAAACACGATCGAGCGAACCGGCGCGGGCGCATCCATCTTGAAAACCACGGTGCGATCCGCGAGCGACCACACGCGCACGGACTTGTCTTCCGCCGTCGAGAGGAGCGCCGTGCCGTCCGGCGAAAACGCGAGCGCGCTCACTGCGGCTGCGTGGTCTTTCAAAGCCCCGGGCTCGAATTTTTCAGCGGCGATTTCCCAAAGCCACACCGCTCCCTTCGTATCGCCCGCCGCCGCCCACTGCCCATCCGCACTGATCGCAACCGCCGTCGCACTTTCACCCAGCGCGCCGAAATCGCGCGCGAGCACGCGCGGCATCCGCCGCCAAAGCCGCACCGTGCGGAAGCCGCCCGTCGCCAGCAAATCATCGCCGCCAAACGCGACGGACATCACCGCATCGCGATCCGCCGCCTTGTCCAATGCGGGATCGGCGAGGCGCGCGAGGACGCGGCCGGCGGCCATGTCGCAAAGCTCCACGCGATTTCCGCGCGCCGCCGCGACGAGCCGCGCATCGGGCGAAAACGCGAGCGCATTCAGCGGAGCGGGCGCGGTGGAAGCGCGCCACGGCAGCGGACCTTTCGCATCCGCGAACGCTTCGCCTTTCGCGCCCTCGTCGATCCAGAGTTTCAGCACGCCGAGTTGCTCCGAAGTCAGCGCGACCGCGTCCACTTTGTTCCCGGTCGGCGGCATCGCGGTGTCGTCGTCGAGATGCGCGGATGCCTGGAAAAGCAGGCTCTCCGCGCTTTTCCCCGGCACGATCGCCGGCCCGCCGTCGCCGCCGGTGAGCATGTTCTGCGGCGATTCGAGATTCAGGTTCGCCTTCGCCTTCGTCGTGTTGTGGCAGGCGAGGCAGTTCTTTTTCAGCATCGGGTAAACATCGCGCGCAAACTCGACCGGCTCCGTTCGCTGCGGTATCGCGACCGGAATCGGCGCAGCGGAGACAACCGTCGTGAACGCGAGCAGGGCCGCGGCGCTCGTCTTCATGGCACAGCCGCACTGACCTTTGGCGGCTCGGAAAGTTTCACCGTGATCGGCGTGGAAAACTCGGTGTGTTTCAAATCCTTCGCCGCCGTTTTTTCGTCGGGCTTGTATCCGACGATGCCACGCGCACGGACGAAGAATGTGTGCGTCCCCGCGATGAAAGCGTTGCCATCCTTGTTGGCGAAATTGAACACGAGCTTTGCGTCGTTCGCCGCGCCGCCGTCGATTTTCACCGGCTCGAATTTCGCGAGTCCCGGCAGCCCAACCGGCGCGAGTTGCCATTCCCCTTTCGGCTGTCCATTGCGCGCGATCTTCAGCGGGATTTCCAAAGTGCCGCCGATCGACGCCTCCCAAACTTTTTCTTCAGCAGGCGCGATGGTGAGCGGCGCGGTTTCCTCCGCGATGGCGATGGCAATTTTGCACAATTCCGCATCGAGCCGCTGCGCGTCCGTGTTCCCGACATTCCAGCGATACGTGACACCGCGCGCCTCACGCACGATGCCGCCGCCTTCGCCAAACACATGCACGTACCCGGCCCACGGCGCGGCGTCAGCAGTCGCGTTGAAAACGAGCACACCCGTCTGCGCGCCCGCCGCGATGCGGCCTTGCGCGGTCATGCTGGCCGGCAGCCCCTCGACTCGCAGCGCGATGTCGCCGTCGTAGCCGCGACGCAGCGCGGCGAGGTGGAAGAACGCGCTCCCGCCGCGACGCACGAGCGGCTGCCAGATGAAATACTTTTTCTCCGCCTCGATGTTGGCCGGCGATTCCGGCAGCGCCAGCAGCGCGAATTCCGGGCGGTCGTCGCGGATCACGAGCCGGTACGGCGCATGGCGGTTGAAACGATCCGTGAGCATCACGCGATACGTCGCGGTTTCGTCGGCGACGAATTTTCCCGACGGATCGCGCGAGCCCGCGCGCCAGCGGGGCGGCGCGGGAAGATCGGCGGTGTCGTCGAGTTCGAGCATCTGCTTCACCTGCTCCGCGCCGTTCGCGTCCTTCGTGATTTTTTGCACGATGAGCAGCGGATCGGATGGATGGCCCTCGCGCTGGGAAACAGCCTCCAGCCAAAGCGCGCGGTCTTTTTCCAAATCGAACGTGAACCACTCGCGGTCGAGCGCGCCGCTCACGACGCACGGGAGCGCGAGCTTTTGCGCCTGCGCGGGCGAGTCGTTCGGCTCGCTTTCAGCGATCGGTGAAAGATCGGAAGTGTCCGGCAGCGTCGCCGGGGCGCGAGAGGGCGGCAGCGCGGAGCCGAGCGTGAGGCGATAGATGTGCTGCGGGCTTCCGGCGTAGAGATGATCGAAGACTTCCACGAAATAGTCGCCGTTGGCGAGCGGAGTGAAATCCAGCGCGGCGTCGCGATCCTGCGTGTTGGTGGCGCGGGCGAGTTCGCGGCCATCGGCGGCGCGGATGACGATGGTGGGATTTCCCGGCGAACCGAGCGCCTGCGCGGCACACGCGATGGGGACGCGCTCGCCGGCTTTGGCGGGAAATTTATAGGCGTCGATTTGGTCGGCGTCGGCGATGCCATTGATCGACGCGGGGAGTGGCACGGCGAGCGCGGTGGCGCGGGAGTGGTTCGTGCCGGGATCGAGAAACTCGGGCGCGTCGCCGACGATGAACGTGGCGGGCGTGGAGATGCCGTGGCGTCCGATGGCGCGCAACTCGTGCAGGCCGGGCGCGCAATCCGGCGCGATGGCGACGCGGAATTTGAGCGCGTCGATCTTGGTCGCGGTGAAGCCCGGCGCGTCGAACGCGAGCGCGGTGAGGTCTGCGAGGTCGGGCCCGGTGAGGGCGATTTCGATTTCGGTGCCCGCGCGTCCGCTGCGCGGGAAGACGGTGTCGAAACGGGCGACGGGGAGTTGGGCAGAGGCGGAGGTGAGCAGGAGCAGCCCCGCGAAAAACGCGAAAGGACGCGAAAGGATCGGCGGCGAGGGCGCCGCCGGAATGGTCTGCGACGGGGGCGTCGCAGCCACTACTGCGGCGGGGACGCCGCAGCTACGTCGCTTCGCGTTCATCAGTGGTTGAAGAGAAACTCCTTCGTGTTCAGCAGCGCCCACGCGATGTCTTCCCAGGCTTCCTGCGGTTTGTCGGGTTTCTTTGCGAGAAGGTCGGACGCTGCTTTTGTTTCCTCATCGTTCGGCGGGCGGGAGAGCGCGGCGATGTAGAGCGTGCGCAGTTTTTCGGCGAGCGGCGCGGTGTCTTTGGCCAGCGCGGCGATGCGGCCAGTCGGGGCGGCGAGTTTTTCCTGGATCGTTTTGGCGTTCAGCAAATGCAGCGCGGTGGCGAGGCTGCCGTCGTTCACGCGCTCGCCCTCGCAGGCGCTCGCGTTGTCGGGACGGCCGAAGACGCTGAGGAAATAGGATGAGGCGTTGAAGCTGTCGTCGGGGAGTGCGACGGCGCGGGTGCCGAGAGGTTGCGCGGGGAATTTCGTGGGCACGCCGGTCACGGTGTCGATGGCGTCGAGCAGCACTTCGGCCTGCATCCGGCGCGGGAAGAAGCGGGAGAAATTCTGACTGTCGGCGGCGTTATGTGCGTTGGGGACGGCGGCGAGTTGATACGTCGCGGAGTTGCAAATCGTGCGGCAGAGCGCGCGGAGGTCGGCGCCGGTTTCCACGAAATGTTTGGCGAGCGCGTCGAAGAGCGCGGGGTTGGTCGGCGGATTCGTGGCGCGCAGATCATCCTCCGGCTCGACGAGCGCGCGCCCGAAGAAGTGCTTCCAATAACGATTCACGAGCATCTTCGCAAAGAACGGATTCTCCGGCGAGGTGAGCCATTCGGCGAGCGGGCCGCGCGGGTCTTGATCCGGCGTGAGCGCGAGCGGCTGGCCGCCGAGCACGGTCGGCTTCACGGGCTGGCCGCTGCGGATGTTCACGGCGCTCGCTTCTTTCCACTGGTGAAAGACGGCGTCGTCCATCGGTTCCGTCCCGCCTTTTCGCGCCAGCGTGCTGAAGAACGCGGCGAAGCCGTAGTAATCCTGCTGGCTCCACTTCTCGAACGGATGATGATGACACTGCGCGCACTGGAGCCGCGTCCCGGCGAAAAGCTGCGCGACATCCTGCAATTGGTCCTGCGGCTTCTGCACGGCGCGGAACCACGCGGCGGGAGGATTTTCGCTCGCCGTGCCGCTCGCGGTGAGAAGCTGCGCGACCCATTCCCGATACGGCACGCCGCGCCAGAGCTGCTCTCGAATCCAGTCGTGAAACGCCACCGTCCCCGCCGCCCACGGCGCTTCCTTGCGTTTGTTGCGCAGGAGCGCGGTCCATTTGTTGGCGAAAAAATCCGCGCAATCCTCGCTCGCGAGCAGCGTGTCGATGCGGCGGGCGCGCTTGTCTGCGCCTTGATCCGCGAGGAATGCCGCCGCTTCGTCGGCAGTCGGCAGACGGCCCGCGAGATCGAGCGTGACGCGGCGCAGAAAGGTCGCGTCATCGCAAACGGCGGACGGCGGGAGGCCGAGTGTGGTGAGTTTTTGGAAGACGTGTTCGTCGATGAAATTGCGCGCGGGCGGCAGATCGCCAACCGGCGCGCCGAGCGGGATCGTGATGCGGAAAACGTCCGCGTGTTCCGCGAAGCGCACCATGATCGCGACATCGCCCGTCTGTTTTTTCGTCTGCACGAGCCCGGCGGCGTTCACCTTTGCCATGTCGGGATTATTCGACTCGAAACGCGCGAGCGCCGTCACATCGCGCTGTGTGCCGTCGGCAAAATGCGCGACCACTTTCAACTGCTCGCCCGCCTCCGCCGCGAGCACGCGCTCGCGGGGCGCGACCTCGATTTTCACCGCGCGCACCTCGCTGTCCGCGGCCTTCGGCATTCCCTGCTCCAGCCAGCGCACGATCGTCTGGTAATCCACCGAGCCGCGCTCCATCCGCGCGCCGCCGCCGTGCGGGAGTTCGCCCGTGGCCTTGCGCAGCAGCAGCGAAAACTCCGGCGCGGACGGCATCACGCGACGCCCCCGCTCTTCCAAAACAAGATGCGCGAAATCCTCCTGCGGCTCGAAGCCGAGCAGCGAAAGGCGGAAGCCATTTTGCCCGTCGAGCTTCCCGTGGCACCCGCCGCCGTTGCAGCCGTATTTGGAAAGCACGGGGACGACTTCGTAGCGGAAGCTGACCGGCGCATCGGCGGCGCGGAGCGGTGAGACTGCAAGGACCGCGAGCAGCGCGGCGATATTTCTAAACTGAGACAATGAGCGTTTGGGAAGGTTGAGGAATGAGGAGCGAGTCGGTACCGCCACTGACAACAATCCCTTCGGCATGGATTCGATAGCGTGTTTGGAATCGCGCCCAACGCCCCGGTGCAAACCGCGTGACACCGCTTCGC
>JAYVRQ010000001.1:0-9372 GCA_043776145.1 Chthoniobacteraceae bacterium | reverse complement strand
GTTCTTGGTTTGGCATCCCAAGCTTTCCAACCCATTCCTCCAATTCGTACAAGTACTAAAATCTCTAGAAGATGGACTTTTTACACAGTCTCTTAGACAACGCTAGAAATCACTCGCGCCTTTTTGCATCTCGGCGCGGGCGCGGCAGACGGGGCAGTTGTCGTTGGACTTGGTGTGGAGGAGCTGGCTGATGCTCGGGATGCCCGCCTCGGCGGCGGCATCGGTGACGGTGAGGCCGTAAAGCTGCATCGCTTTTGCGCGGCACCACGGGTTGCGCAGGGCGCGGAGTTTCAGTTCGCCGTCGGAGGCGAGGGCGAAAGTGCGGGCGGGTGCGACTTCGCGGAGCAGGCCGAGAACGTCGATCGCCTGTGCGACTTCGGCGGGGGTCGGGTGCGGCTCTTTGCTGGAATCGGGTGCGCGCTGCGTGGCGAGGAATTTTTGCCAGTCGGCGAAAGTCATGTCTTCGAGCAGACAGAAAACTGCGAACTGCGCGGTGGCGCGCGGGATGTCCTGCTGCCCCGCGAGCCGCTTCAGCAAAGGATCGAGGCGCGGCTCAGTGTCGTCGGATGCGCGGAGGTTTTTTTGAGCGGGCGGTTGTTTCGAGGAAAGCGCGGCGGCGGAGAGCAGTGCTTCCGCGGTCGCGCCGGGTGCGATGGGAAGCGTGGTGCTTTGCAGGATGATGAGACGCGCGGTGCCTTCCGCGCCGAGGCAGATCGCGCCTGCGGGGATCGCGATCTGCACGGGATGGTCGGCGGAATTCGCGACGGCGAGGGTGATTCTTTCGGACGCGGAACTGGTGAACTCGCACCGCAGTTCGCGCATCGCGAGCGCGGCGCGCAGCGTGAGCGGATCGTCCGCACGCGCCGTGAAAGCGAGTGCGAGGAAGAGCAGGGGAGCGGCGGGCTTCACGCGCCGTGTGGTTCAGAAACCCAGGCCGGGCGGCAGACCCATGCCGCCGGTGAGTTTGCCCATTTCGGATTGCGCGAGCGCCTTGCCGTCTTCGATGGCTTTTTTCACGCCGGAAAGGATGAGGTCTTCGAGCATCTCGACATCCGCGGGATCGACGACCGCCGGGTCGATCTTGATCGAGATCACATCGCCCGCGCCGTTCGCGACGACGGTGACTTTGCCGCCGCCCGCCGTGGCGGTGACGGTTTTTTCGGCGAGTTCCTCCTGCGCGGCGAGCATCTTTTCCTGCATTTGCTGCGCTTGCTGCATCATTTTTTTAAGATTCATGGTCGTGAAAGGAAGGAGAGTGCGGCGGATTCTTCAACCCTCAACTTGTCGCAATCTCGGCTTTGAAAATCTCGAGCGCCTTCACGATGAGCGGGTCGTTCTTAAATTCCTCCATCGGGTCGCGCGCGGCTTCGGCCTTGGTTTCCGCCGCGCGGGCGGCGGGGACGGGCGTGACGGTGAAGTTCGAGCGCAACTCGCATTGCAGCTTGATCGCGCGCCCGGCAAAGGTGCCGAGCAGACCTTCGAGATACGCGCGGTTTTCCCGTTCCTCGCAGTGCTGCACGGAGAGCGCCTGCTCTTCCGGGAAAGTGACGCGGGCGATGCCGGCGTCGAGCGCGGTGAGCGTGCCGGTCTCGACCCACATGCGCAGGCGCGGACGGTTCGTGCGGACTTCACGGATCACCTCGGGCCAGATCGCGTCCGTGTCCAAAGGCTCGCGCTTCGGCTCCGGCGGTGTCTCGCGCACGACCGCCGCGGGCTCCGGCTTCTTCGCTTCCACGGGCTTCGGCACAGGCTTCGCAGCCGGTGGCGCGGGTTTTTGGGAAACGGGCGGCGGCGTTCCCCCACGCATTGCGGTGAGGGTGTCGAGCACTTCCGTCAGCGTCGCCTGATGCAGCGTTTGGATTGCGCGGATGATCGCGATCTCGAGGTGCATCTTCTTGTTCGGTGCCCACTTCATGCGGCCCTCGGCGGCGGCAAATTGCTCGATCAAATCCAGCAGCCGGTCCATCGGCACGCGCCCGGCCTGCTCCGTGAGCCCGGCGACTTGCTCTTCGCTGAGTTCGTCCGCGAGCCCCGCCGGATCGGCTTTCGCGATGAGCAGATTGCGAAAGTGCGCGATCAAATCCGCCAGCAGCCGCGACAAATCCTTCCCGCCTTCGGCCTGCTCGTGGATCACCGCGAGCGCGGCGGACGCCTCCCCGCCGAGCAGATGATCGCACAACGTGGCGACGGTTTGATACGACGTGAAACCGAACACATTCAGCACATCCTCCTCGGCGATCGTGTTCCCGCAAAAGGCGACGAGTTGATCGAGCATCGACTCCGCATCGCGCATCCCGCCCTCCGCTCCGCGCGCGATTGTCTCTGCGGCGGCGGGTGCGAGCGCGACTTTTTCCTTCCCCGCGATCATCAGCAAATGCTCGGCGATGAGCGCCGTCGGGATGCGTTTCAAATCGAACCGCTGGCAGCGCGAAAGAATCGTCGTCGGCACCTTCTGCACGTCCGTCGTGGCGAAGACGAATTTCACATGCTCGGGCGGCTCTTCGAGCGTCTTCAGCAGCGCGTTGAACGACGAGGTCGAGAGCATGTGAACCTCATCGACGATGTACATCTTGAATTTCCCGTTCGTCGGCGCGTACTTCACATTGTCGATGATGATCTCGCGAATCTTATCGACCTGCGTGTTCGAGGCCGCGTCGAATTCCAGCACGTCCATGCTGTTCCCCGCCGTGATTTCGACGCACGCCGGGCACACCCCGCACGGGCTCGGCGTCGGCCCCGTTTTGCAGTTCAGCGCCTTCGCTAAAATGCGCGCCGTCGAAGTCTTCCCCGTCCCGCGCGGCCCGACGAAAATGTAGGCGTGCGCGAGCCGGTTCTGCACGATCGCGTTTTTCAGCGTCTGCGTGATGTGATCCTGCCCGACGACATCGTCGAACGTCTGCGGGCGATATTTGCGTGCGAAAACCGTGTAGCTCACAGGCGGGAGTGTGTCCGCGCCGTGCGACGCCCCGCAACTGAAATCACTTTCTTCCGCCGCCTCCCGCAGTTTCGCCTGAACGCCGTTTAGGCCAGCAGTTCGGGGACGACCACGCCGCCGCGCACGATGTCGATCGGGCGGTTGCCGGGGGCCATCAGGCGCTTGTCGGAATTGATGCCGAGGCAGCGATAGACCGTCGCCGCCATGTTCTCGACGGTGAGCGGATCGTTGTCCGGCTCGCCGCCCGTCGGATCGGAGGAGCCGTGGATGTAGCCCTTCTTGAATCCGCCGCCCGCGAACGCCACGGAGAACACACGCGGCCAGTGGTCGCGGCCCGCGTCCTTGTTGATCTTCGGCGTGCGCCCAAATTCGGAACTGACCATGACGAGCGTTTTGTCGAGCATCCCGCGGCGGTCGAGATCGCGGATGAGCGCGGCGAATGCCTGGTCGAACTTCGGCAACTGTCCGTTCATCGCGTTCGCGATATTTGTGTGGTGATCCCAGCCGCCGAAGGTCATCGACACGAGCCGCACGCCGCCTTCGACGAGCCTGCGCGCCATCAGCATCCGCTGCCCCGCTTCGTTCTCGCCGTATTCCTTTTTAATCGCATCCGGCTCCGCCGTGAGATTGAACGCCTCGCGCGCTTCCTTCGACGACACGAGCGAATACGCCGCCTGGTAAAAGCTGTCCATCGCACTGAGCGCGTCGCTTTTTTCCAAAGAGCGGAAATGCTCGTCCACTGTGGAGAGGATGTTGCGGCGGCGATCGAACCGCTCCTGCGTGATGCCTTCGCGCATGTTCAGATCGCGCACCTTGAAACCCTTGTTCGCGGGATCGGCCCCGAGGCTGAACGGCCCGAACGCGGTCGAGAGATAGCCCGTCCCCGCGAATTCATTCGGCACATTCGGCACGCACACGTACGGCGGCAGATTATTGCGCGAGCCGAGTTCGTGCGACACCACCGCGCCGAGCGAGGGAAACTGAATCGCCGGTGAAGGCCGGTAGCCGGTGAACATGTTGTGCGTCCCGCGCTCGTGCGCCGCCTCGCCGTGCGTCATGCCGCGCACGATCGTCAGCTTGTCGGCGATGGTCGCCGTCTGCGCCAGGTTTTGGGAAAATTTCACGCCGGGGATTTTCGTGTCCACCGTCCCGAGCGGGCCGCGATATTCGATCGGCGCGAGCGGCTTCGGGTCCCACGATTCCTGATGCGCCATGCCGCCGGGCAGGAAAATGTGGATGAGCGACTGCGCCTTCGCCTCGAAGACATCGGTCTCCAGCGCGCGCAGCTTGAACATGTCGCCGAGCGTGAGCCCGAGCGCGCCGACGAGGCCGGTGAAAAGAAATTCGCGGCGCGAGGCTTTGCGGAAATGCGCGGGGTCGTCGTACCAAGTCACGGGTTGAATGTCGCTCATAGGATGTTGTTCGGTTGGGTTTGGTTGGGTAGATAGCACGAGCTGCGCGCATCTGCTGTCTGAGAACTCAGGAATTTCCGCGTCCTTAGAAAATTTGTCCGGCGTTGCTTTGGATCGGGGTGCGGCTCGACATGCTTCATCGCCACGAACACTGTTTGTTCCCGCATGATTCTCACGATGTTCCTCCCCAAAATGCCCGTCATCGCATGAACGCGCCCGTGATCGCCGGGATCGGCGAAGTGTTGTGGGATGTGTTTCCCGACGCCGCGCATTTCGGCGGTGCGCCCGCGAACTTCGCCTGCCACGCCGCGAGCCTCGGCGCGGAGGCGTGGATGGTGAGCGCCGTTGGCACGGATGAACTCGGCGACCGCGCGCTCGATGCGCTGCGCGAGCGCGGCGTGGAATGCGGACACGTCGCGCGCGACCCTCGCCACGCCACGGGCCGCGTGCTCGTGGCGCTCGATGCGGCGGGTGTGGCCGCCTACGAATTTGCCGCCGACACCGCATGGGATCATCTCGCGTGGTCCGGCGACCTCGCCGCGCTCGCCGGGCGCTGCGATGCCGTGTGCTTCGGCACGCTCGGCCAGCGTTCGCCCGTCTCGCGCGAAACCATCCGCCGCTTTGTGGAAGCCACTCCGCAGACCACGCTCCGCATTTTCGATGTGAATCTGCGCCAGCATTTCTACGACGCCGAAACGATCCGCGCGTCATTGCAAATCGCCACCGCGCTCAAGCTGAACGACGACGAACTGCCGATTGTCGCGGAACTCTGCGGCCTGCGCGCGAGCACCCCGCGCGAGATGCTGATCGAACTCGCGACCACCTTCGACCTGCGCCTCGCCGCCCTCACGCGCGGCCCGCGCGGCTCGCTGCTCATCGCGGGCAGCGCCGAAGATGATTGCCCCGCGCCGTCCACCAAAGTCGTCGATACCGTCGGCGCAGGCGACGCCTTCACCGCCACGCTCGCCATCGATTTCCTGCACGGTCTCCCGCTTGCGGAAATCAACCACCACGCGAACGCCGTCGCCGCCTTCGTCTGCTCGCAAAAAGGCGCGACGCCCGCTCTGCCGCAGCGCCTCCGCGATTTCCGGGCGTAGCCTGGCGAGCCAATCCCCGCGCTTTCAAGACTGAAACGCTCTCCTTCCCAAATTCTGTTTGGGAACGCACTTGGGAGGGAAACTCTGTTTCCCAGGCGGGGGTGTTCCGCGGGCGGTTCCGTGGGCGGCCAGCAGGCAGACACCCCGCCCCGCGCGAAACGGAGTTTCGCCCGCAATCGCAGAGGGCGGGTTGGACACTGGACTTTTCAGGCCCAGCGCGGAGCCTTGCGGGTGAAATCGTTCCCCTGTTTTTTTCGGACGCGCTTTGGCCGCACATGGCCGCTTTTCTTTTTACTCGTAACGACGCTCCGCGCGGGCGAGGTGAAAGTGGACCTCAATCGCGATACGAAAAACTCCGCGGCCGAAACCGAGGTGGGCTACGTGAAATGGAGCCAGGATACGACGGGCGGCGCGAGCGGCGGGCTCACGCCGGTCACAAAATCTTTCACGTCATCGACGGGCGAGACGGTGACGGTGAGCTTCGCGCAGACGGCGCTGTCGCAGTCGCGCGGCGGGACCGGATTGCTGAGCAACTGGTATCAGATCGGCGCGCAGGGCACGGCGAAACTTGTCTCCGACGGGCTGACGGTCGCGCCTGCGAATCTCGGCGCGGGCGGCGAGATGGTGATGACGATCACCGGGCTCTCCGCGGGCGCGCACACGCTGCTTACTTATCATAATGCGTGGGACGCGCTGACGGCGGGTTCGCTCGGGCCGATGGATATTTTTCTCAACGACACCAAGGTCGCGGACAATCTCCAGCCGACGATCCGTGCGGCGACGAATGCCGTCGCGCCGATCGCGTATCTCGAATTCAACGTCGCGGGGCCGGGCACGGTGACGACGATTCTTTTTTCGGCAAAAACCACCGGCGCGCAGGCGATCAAAAACGTCATGGTCAACGGCTTCGAGATCGACACGCCGAACTCGACGCGCCTCGCCCTCGCGCCCGTGCCTGCCGATGGCGACGAGCATGTGAACGCGGACGCCGGCTCGGTGACACTCGGCTGGTCCGCGCCGACGGCAGGCAATGCGGTTTTTTACGACGTGTATTTCGGCACGGACAAGGACGCGGTGAAAAATGCGACGCCCGCCGCGCCGCAGTTTCGCGGAAATCAGGCCGCGCTTTCACGCAGCGAGAGCGGGCTGCTCAGCCACCTCACATATTTCTGGCGCATCGACGCGATCGACGCAGTGGGCAACGCGACGCACGGCACGACGTGGTATTTCCGCCCGCGGCATCTCGCGTTTCCGGGCGCGGAAGGCTGGGGGCGTTTCGCGCGCGGGGGGCGCGGCGGCAGCGTCGTCGAGGTGAATTCGCTCGCGGATTACGGCAGCGGCGATACGCCGGTTCCCGGCACGTTGCGCCACGCCATCGAGCAGGCTACCGGTCCGCGCACGATTGTTTTCAACGTCGCGGGCATCATCACCCTCGGCTCGCGACTCACCCTGGCCGCGCCGTACGTCACGGTCGCGGGCCAGACCGCGCCGGGCAAAGGCGTGTGCCTGCGCGAATGGCCGCTCGGCCTCAGCGGCGCGAAGGATGCCATCGTGCGCTTCGTCCGCAACCGGCCCGGCAACGTGAGCGGCGCGACGATCGACGGCGGCGGACTCGCGGGCTGCGACCACGCGATCATGGATCACTGCTCGCTTTCGTGGAGCATCGACGAGGCGTTCAGTTCGCGTTCGGGGAAAAATATCACGCTCCAGCGCACGCTCATTTCCGAGGCGCTGAATGTAGCCGGGCATCAGAATTATCCGCCCGGCACCGCGCACGGATACGCCGCGAGCATCGGCGGCGACGTGGGCAGCTTTCATCACAATCTGCTCGCGCACTGCGAAGGGCGAAACTGGTCGATGGCTGGCGGGCTGGACGCGGGTGGATTCTTCGCCGGTCGGCTCGATATGCGGAACAACGTGGTCTTCAACTGGCGCAGCCGCACGACTGACGGCGGCGCGCACGAGGTCAATTTCGTCGCGAACTATTACCGCCCCGGCCCGGCCACGACGCACTTCCTCGCGCTCACCGCGAACTACGACAACTTCCCCGGCACCCAGCAATACTACATGGCCGGCAACGTGATGCCCGGCCATTTCGACGAGAGCAACCAAGCCGCCGGGCGCACCGCCGCGGGCTCCAACGGCGGCAGCGTTCCGACGACGTATCCGGTCTGGGTCGCAGCGCCGTTTTTCACCAGCTACGTGACGACGCACACTGCGGGCGAAGCCTTCAAGCGCGTGCTCTCCGACGTGGGCGCGAACCAGCCGCTCGACGATCACGACACGCGCGTGATCGCCGAGACGAAAAACGGGACGACGACTTTTGTGGGAAGCGTGTCGGGCCTCGCGGGGCTGCCGGATTCGCAGGCCGATGTGGGCGGTTGGGAAAACTACGGCGTCGACGTGCGCGCGAGCGATTTCGACATCGACCACGATGGCATCGCCGACGCCTGGGAGCGGGCGCACGGCCTGAGCGTGGGCGTCGCCGATCACAACACGGACACGGATGGCGATGGCTACAACAACCTCGAAGACTACCTCAACTGGCTCGCCGGTCCGCACACGACGACCGCGCTGAATGCCGCGGTGGACGTGGACCTCCGCGCCTTCGCGCGCGGACTCGGCACGACGACCTTCGCGGTGAGCGCGCCGATCCACGGCACCGTCACGCTGCTCGTGAATGGCTTCACCGCGCGCTTCACGCCGACGAACGGCTTCACCGGCCAGGCGCGATTTTCCTTCACCGCGACCGACGGCACGCTCATCGACGGCAGCGTGGGCGTGCTCGTCACGATGCCCGACTACCGGCTCGCCAACGGGCAGTTTTCCGCGGGCACATTCAGCGCCACGCTCCAGAGCTACCCCGGCCACAACTACCAACTGCAAACCGCGCCCGCTCTCGAAACCGGCCCGTGGACCGACGTGGGTCCGCTGCACGCGGGAACGGGCGGCGTGCTGACTTTCACCGACACGCCCGGCGGCCCCGCGCGGAAATTTTACCGCGCGCGCGTGTCGCAGTAGCGCGATGAAACCTCCCGTCATCGCGCCCGCCTGGCTGCTCGGTTTTGCCGGGGCGTGCCGGGCCGCGCAACTCGTGGCGCGGAACAGATTGAGGCGAGTGGTTCCGGCGGTGTAGCGTCCCCGCCAATGCCCGCGCAGCACCTCCACTACGAGCACTTCAACATTCTCGAAGAAGATGACGGCACTCCCGTGCGGCTCGGGCGCGGCGGCATGGGCACCACCTACAAGGCTTTCGACACGCGGCGCCGAAAGCACGTCGCGCTCAAGATCATCGACGAGCGCCTGCTCGCGGATCGGATCAGCCGCCGTCGTTTTTTCAACGAAGCCCGCGCCGCCTCGAACCTCGATCATCCCAACGTGGTGCGCGTCGATTACGTCTGCGCGGAGGATGCCTAGGAAAGTTTTTTACGCGATGGAATGGGTCGATGGCGAATCGCTCGGCGCGCTCCCGCCGCGCGAGGCCCTGCTGCTGCTGCGCGCCGTGGCCGATGCGCTCACCGTCCTTGGCGAGCAGCGCCTCGTGCATCGCGACATCAAGCCCGACAACATCATGATCGCCCGCGCCAGACGCGCCGCCTCGCGGGTGAAGCTCATCGACTTCGGCCTGGCCAAGGCGCTCGAACACACGCCCGACCGTTTCGATTCGGTGGACACGGGCGAGCGTTTCGTCGGCAGCGTTTATTTCGCCAGCCCCGAGCAGATTCGCGCCCGCGGTGCGCTCGATTGCCGAAGCGATTTCTACTCGCTCGGTGCCACGCTTTGGCATGTGCTTGCGGGGTCGCCACCGTTCACCGGCACCACGTTCGAGGTGCAGCGGGCGCATGTGGAAGACGAGCCGGCCTGGGATAAGATCGCGCACCTCGCGCCGTCCATCCTCGCGCTGTTGGAGCGGCTGCTCGCGAAAGAC